>CAYNDW010000180.1:0-10009 GCA_964395375.1 uncultured Cytophagia bacterium | reverse complement strand
TCAGGAAGTGATGGCGTTCATGGCTGTTTTGCGTCGAGGGCTGGAAATTCTTGAGCTCGATTTCGAGCTCGCCGTTTTCAACATACGTACCGAGATCATACACGATCATGTCGGTGCGCGAAATCGTGCGCCAGCCTCCGGTGTTTTCGAACACACCGCCGGTGCGCGTGCCCAGCGTGCTCCCGTTGAGCGGGTCGCTCAAGATCGTGCGCGTCTCGTCGCCGTTGTTGTTCGGCGCGGTTTGAAAAATTAAATCGTTGCCGAAGCCGAGATTGCCCGCCGCGTCTTTCGAGCGCGCGCGATAGTGATGCGTCGTGTTGCGCAAGCGATTGCTGTTCTGCCCATCGTTGTTGAAATCGCCCGCGGCCACGCCGTGGCCGAAGCCGTTGGGATCATTCGGCGTGGCGACGCGCGCGCTATTCGTCACGTCTTGAAAGCGCAGCGTTTGAGCAAGCGCGGAGCCGGAGAGCAGGCAAAACGATAAGCCGGCGAGCAAACAAAATTTTTGCCGTGAAGATAACGAAGCAAGCAACATGCAATATCCTTTCGGCGCGCGAGGTGCGCGCGTTCATGTTGAGTTCGCCCTTCCGTGGCGAAATAGAATCTGAAATTTAACGTGGAGAATGAGAGCGCGAGGTGAAAATTTACAGAAGGGCATGTGCGCCGGCCATTATCTCTGCGCGCAATCCGTTTGCGAAAATGCGAGCGCGGCCTTGCGCAAGAGGAGCAGGTTGTAACGAAACCCGTGTGACAATTCTCGGAGGTGTTGATCTCGTCCAGCCTGGAGGAAAAGCAAGAGCAGTAGATGCGAGAGTATTACCTGCGCGCATGAGGTCGTGCAGAAGCAGCGCGCAGAAAAATTGTAAAAGCCTGCATGGAAGGCTTGCCTGGCGCGGCCCGGCTCACGTTTGCCAAAAGATGGTATCGCCCACGAAAATTTCACCGGAATCTAAAACTTCCGAGAAGACGCCGCCGCCCCAATTGCGGCGCATGGCGGTTTGCAAGCCCGGCCATGCAGCTTCCATTTGTTCGCACGGGCGCGTTTCACCGTGAATGAGCAGACGGCAAGCGCCCAGCAAGAGCATGCGGCCACGGCTGTTGCGCAAGTCGATGCCGCTAACCATGAGATTCGCGCGTCGCGTTTTCGGCGAAAGCGTCGCGCCAACTTCGTGCATGAGTTCGTGCCAACGTTCAAGCGCAATGATGGTCACTTGCCGTTTGCCGCCTTGATTGGCATTGCCCACGAGGCCGCGCCCGGCAATGAGTTGCCCGCGTTCGTGTGCATCCATTGGCGCGCCTTTGCCGCGTTTGAGCCAAATCGCTTCGAGTTTGCCGGACATGGAAATCAATTCATGATGCTGAAGCTGAAACGATGCAAAAAGAAAAGTGATTCGAAGATCTTCAACGCATAAAGATTTTGCGTATTCCCTGAATCACGGTGAAAAGTAGAGAAAGGCCTCCAAGCCCGACATAGATTTCATATTCATTGATTTGGGAGAGAAAGGAGGGATCAAACATGCTTGCGAGCAGAAGAACTCCGCCGACCAAGCCCGGTCCGCCCCAAAATAAGCTCACACAATCTTCGAGCTTTATCCTTCGACGTTTGTACATCGACCAAGCCAAATAAGACAAAACGAGAGCGATTGCAACCGCCGCGGAGATGATGGTGGTTGAAAATTTCATTTTGAGGGAGGGCCTTCATTGGGCAGGTGATTGTTATGAAGAAGTTTTTTGTACTCATATTTTTTAAGCGCCACCCAAAGGCCCAAAGTGGCTCCAGCAGCGATTCCTAAGCTTAGGCTGGAAAGCATACCGAGACCAACTGAAGCCATGAGAATGGCGGTGCCGGCGAACACAGTAAATATAATTTCCCAATAATCTTTTGCGGCCTTGATCAAGCTCACGGAAGGAACTTCTTCGATCAACATATTTTTCCTTTTGCTTTTTGCTGCGAGTGTATGATAGACGGACGCATATGAAAGAGCCGATCCGCAGCCCAATATATGTGTCGTGCTGACTTTAGCAATAAAAATTTATGCCCCGCTCATCAAACCTTTTGCGCCGTTGTGCTGCGCGAGTTCCATCCCGCCGTACACAGTCGCGCCGAACAAAAATGCTTCGATCGCGCTGATGATGGTGAGCGTCGTGCGGCCGAGCGGCGCTTCGCCAAACCAAGCCGAGAGCGACTCGATCTGCAATTGCGAGCTGCTGAACGAATGCGTAACGATAGCCAAGCTTCCAGTGAAAAGATTGCCGCCGAGAAGTGAAACGAGAATGCTCGCGCTCATCGCGCCGCATGCGGCCATGAGCACGCGCTGCCACGCGCGGGTTTGCATTTTCAAGCTCTCCAGCAACCGTGCGCCCAATGCCAAACCGACGCCGATCATGGCTCCCTCAAGCGCGCCGGTGAGATGGTGTAGTTCACGGCCGAAGAGCGCGCTGTATATATCGCCGCTCAACCAATTCGCCAACCCGCCGATAAACGCTCCACCCAACGCCGCGCCGAGCACGGCCCACCAGCGGCTATGGCGAAAAGTCACGCGATCGACCAGCAACATGCCGAAGCTCACGCCCATGCCGCCGAATCCGCTCACGATCACGGCGAGACACACCAACACGATGATGATCGAAACGCCTTGCAAGACGGTTGTTTGCCGAATCCACGCGAGACTCATACCGAGCATGCTCCCGCCCATGACGCCGGCAACCATTGCGCCCAACATTCCACCCAAACCTTGGCGCACGATCTCTTCGCGATGGCGATGCCAGCGCAGCAAAATGAGTTGCAGCAGAATCAAAAAACGCAATGCGAACGGATGATGTGCAAGGCGAACCGGCCTCGCGTCATGGTCGCGAATGAAGGCGAGGCTTACGCTTTGACGCAGCCCACCGAGTTTTTCATTCGCCTGCGGAGTCGTGAGCATGCGCTCCACTGTGGCTGGGGATAAATCCGCTAGTGCCAGCGCGGCGTTGCGCCGCACCGCGAGTTCGCGTTCCCACAACGCTAGGTCGCGCAGTAAGTTCTGTGTCGCCGGAGTTTGCTGCATGCGGCACGCTTCGATGACACGGAAGCGAACTTGCGCCTCGGAGCTTGTGCCCGCGGTGAGAATGATTTGCTCCGCTGCGGGCGAGGCCGGCACGAGCCACGCGGGAACGGATTGGCCGCGATTCAGCACGCTGGTGAGCAGCAAATCCGCCTCTTCGCCGGTCAAGCCGAGTTGTGGGCCGAATGGGATCAAGAGCTGGAGCGCATCGTTATCCAACAAAAGCTGATGAACGCGGTAATTTTCCAATGCGCGTTCGAGCACGCCGCGCGCGCGTTTGAGCGCATAAGCCTCGGCCGTAAGCCAGCGCGAAATTTCCGGCAGCAAAAAATCGTGCGCCAATTCGATCCAACCCTCGCCGCCATGATTGCGAAAGCGCACCACGCGCGCGCGCGCGAGTTCTTCCAATAAATGTTTGAGGCGCGCGAGGCTTTGTTTGGTATGCGCCGCGAGGTGGGTGAGCATTTCAGCCGCGCGTAAGACGAGACGCTGCGATTCCGCGGAGATGAGCGCGGTTAAAAGCTCTTTGGCTAAATTCAAATCCTCGGCATTGAAGCGCTGCAACACACGTTCGAGATAGCGGGTTAAAATTTGTTCGGCCATGCCGAGCTTTTCATAAGCCGCGAGGGAAACGTGCGCATTGCGATCGCGCGCATCGTAAAGGCGGTCACACACGATTTGCAACTGCGGGGGATCCACGCTTTCGCCGTCGCTCAAGTCCGCGAGAATTTTTTCAACCAGCTTAGGCTCCCACGTGCAGCCCGCGGCTTTCGCGGGTTCAATAATCGCGCGGCCGGCTTGTTCGCGCGTGAGGCGCGTGAGGCGATATTCATGGTGAAAAATTTCGGGCAATGCGCTTTTCAACCGGCTCATTTCCGCGAGCAGGTCTTCGCGAATGGCAAAGACGAAGCGCACGGGCAAGGTTTCGTGGGCGTAAAGTTCGGCCAGCGCCGCAATAAATTTTTGCCGAGGCTCTTCTTCCAACAACATGAAAAGTTCTTCGAACTGATCCATTAAAAAAATGAGCGACCGCCCCGGCGCTTTTTCCACGCGCTGCAAAATTGCGGCGACCAGTTCGTGGCTGCCAGTGTGTGAAGACAATTGCAGCGCAGCGAGCATTTGCTCCAAAGGCGGGATGAAGCAACGCAACACAAAGACCTCTTGCTCTTGCGCTCGCAGTCGCGGCAACAAACCCGCGCGCAGCAACGAGCTTTTGCCCGCGCCCGAGCGCCCGTGCAGAATAAATGAACGATGGGCCAAAATTTGTGAAGTGATGATTTCAATTTCCGCTTCGCGGCCAAAAAACAGCCCGGCGTCTTGCTCGGTATAGTAATCGAGAAATTTATAGGGACGTGAGGAGAGCGGAGCCGGAGGGGGAGCAGGCGCCGCCCAAGTGGATGCTTCACCGTTCAACGCGAGCACGGGACCGATGAACATATAGCCATGCTTATGCACGGTTTTGATGAAACGCGGACTGCCGGCTTCGTCGTGCAAGAGCTTGCGAATGTCTTTGATGCATTGCGTGAGCGCCGCGTCGGTCACGATCACCCCTTCCCACACCTCTTCAAAAATCTTCTGTTTCTCCACCAGCCGGCCCTGCTCGCGCACGAGCAGGTGCAATACGTCGAAATATTTTGCATTGAGCGCGAGCGGCGCGCTGCCCCGGCGCAACTCGCGATTGCGCACATCTAGATGATATTCTTCGAACCGATAGCCGCTGATTGCAGAATTGTACACGCTCATATTATAATTGCTCATAAATATCTCAGATCGCGCTCATGTATCTCAGAGCGGCTTTGCTTAATTTGAGTTGCGCAAAACGCGAGGAGCATAAAGAATCGGCTGCGCAGATGCAAGAATTTTATTGCGGCAATTAAACGAGCGTGTTTCAAAATTAATTTGGAATGCCCTCCTTTGAACTGTCATCCTGTAAGGACCTTCCCTCGTGCTCGGCTTACTTCCCAATGCGAGGGAAGGTCTTTACAAGATGACAAACATGGGGCGTTACAAAAATCCCACAACAATACAAAACTGAAGGTGAACTTCTATGACGAACAACACGGCACTACACGAGACCGCAAACGGCTTGCACGTCGCGATCATCATGGACGGCAATGGCCGCTGGGCAAATGCCATGGGGCGACCACGCTTCTCGGGCCATCGCGCCGGCGCGGAAGTGGTGCGCGAAATTTTGGAAGCGTGCCCAAACTTGGGGATTACGACGTTGACGCTTTACGCGTTCTCTTCGGACAATTGGAAACGGCCGCCGCGCGAGGTCAACGGTCTCATGCAACTGTTCCAATACTACATTCGCGGCGAGACCGCGCGCTGTCTCGAAACCGGCGTGCGCGTGAGCGTGATCGGCCGCCGCGATCGTTTGCCGGAAGCGCTGCAAGCGGCCGTGGCGCAATTCGAAACGGACACAGCGCCGGGACGCAGAGTGCATCTGCGCCTCGCCGTGGATTATTCCAGCCGCGATGCGATTCTCGCCGCGGCGCGGCGCTGCCACGAGCAGGGCGAATTTTCGCGCGAGGCTTTTGGCCGGGCGCTTTCGGAAATTTATCATCCTAAGATCATCGTGCCCGACGTTGATTTGTTGATTCGCACGGGCGGGGAGCAACGCTTGAGCGATTTTTTATTGTGGGAAAATGCCTATGCCGAGTTGTATTTCACCAAACGCAAATGGCCGGAGTTTTCCGCGCAGGATTTGGAAGTGGCGGTAACGGAGTTTCAACAACGCGAGCGCCGCTTCGGAAGAGTGGTGCGAGGGAAACCGTTAGACGAACTGACCGCGAAAGCGGCGTGAGGAAGGAAGTGTTATGCGGTACCAGCGTAGGGGGTGGGGTCACTTTGTGGCACAAAGTGAATGGCGTATGACAGTTCCCATTGTGCTTGTTCACCTCCTCACGTGCTTTGAGTGTATGTCGAAACGTCCGCAGGAATTATGAGAGAGAACACATTTATGATTATGAAAAACATTATTCGCATTGCAATCGGAGCAGGGCTCATACTGCTTATACCTTGTTCAGGAGCCATAAAATGAAAAAGCGATCACTCGTTGTTCCAACCATATTTCTTCAGGCCGTCATTGTGCTCATAGGCATTGGCGCTCTTGCTCTCATGCTTTGGGAACCTCACCTCGAAGGCAGAAACGCGCTCGCCACGCCCTTTGAGATCTATTTCAAAGATCCATTTTTGGCGTATGCGTATTTAGCGTCCATTCCATTTTTCCTGGCGCTCTATCAGGCATTCAAAGTGTTGGGATACATCGGACAGAATAAGGCATTCTCGCAGGCGACCGTGAAAGCTTTGCGGACTATAAAATACTGCGCGTTCATTACAGCGGGTGCGATAGTGGCGGCAGATGCCTTCCTTATGATAGCCGCACGCAGCACCCATGAAGACGCCGCGGGCGCTGTAATGTTGGGCATCATCGCCACCTTTGCCTCTATTGTTGTCGGTACAGCGGCGGCGGTGCTTGAACGGGTTTTGCAAAGCGCCGTGGATATAAAATCCAAGAATGACTTAACAGTGTAACGAGAAAACAATCGAGAAGCTCAGGGCCGCCGAACCATTGGATTGTGCAGTCGCCGGCTGGGTGTGGAATCCGATGAGATGACCGTGGATATCGCCGAACAACGCTCTCCAGCGGACGCGGCAGGCCGCGCCGCTGAGCTTTGTTCGGTCTTGACACTTCTTGCCATTCGGTATTGGAGACTGGGCGCTTTTGTTTTGGCCCTTGTCCTCCTGTTCGGTGGCGCCGGTCTCACGTATGGGCTGGTGGCGAAGAAAATGACGAGCAATAAGGCATATAGATTCGCCGTCGTTGTGGCAATTGCGGCAGTGTTCCTCCTCGTCTGGATGAATGTTGCCGTTGGCGGCATTCTTGGGGACGACCCCGCCAACATGATGTATTTCGGGGTGCTCCTCGTCGGATTCATCGGCGCCGTCATCGCACGCGTAGAGCCACAGGGAATGTCACGCGCGTTGTTCGCGACGGCGCTTGCTCAGATGGTGGTCGCCGTGATCGCGCTGGCCGCTCGGCTAGGCACCAGTGGACCGGTCTGGCCGAGAGAGGTATTGATCGCGACTGGATTCTTTGCCACGCTGTGGCTCGGATCGGCTTTGCTGTTTCGACGCGCAAGCGCCTCGGCCCCGACGTAGAACAATCTGCACACGCCGGTTATACCCATTTTGAGCGAAGCCCTTGTTGGTATCGGAGCAGTTGTTGGAAGTTTCATAAGTAAAGTGGAGAACAAAGCTTGAAAACGTTGCTCGCTTTTTATCTTGCCGCGATTGTCGTGGTTTCCAATCCTGTCCCCAACGCGGCGCAAACCACCACTGCACAAAATGCCGGGCCGCAAAATACCAAAGAGATCGAGGCTTTTCTCGATCACGTGTTGCAGCAAGACTCGGCGGCATTTTCCGCGGCCGCCTTTGTGATGGTGAAAGACAGTACGATTTTGTTTCAGAAAGGCTACGGTTACAGTGATCGCGAAAAACAGCAACCGGTTGTTCCGGACCAAACCGTTTTCTATGCCGCTTCCATTTCCAAGCTTTTCGTCGCAACCGCCGTGATGCAACTTGTCGAATCGGGCCGGTTGCGTTTGGATGAAGACCTGAATCATTATCTTAAAAAATTCCAAGTCGTGTCGCCTTATCCACAGCCGGTGACAATGGCGCAGCTCTTGACGCACACGGGCGGCATTGACGAGCGCTGGTTGGGAGCTCTCGCTCGCCCGAACACGCCGGTGCCGGCACTCGAAGATTATTTCACCCAACATCCGCCACGCTGTGCAACGCCGCCTGGTGAGCAGATCAATTACTCCAATCACGGCATGGCTTTGGCCGGTTATATTGTCGAAGCCGTCTCCGGCAAACATTTTGATGAATACGTCGAACAGAAAATTTTCCAGCCGCTCGGCATGTTGCACAGCAGTTTTCGGCAACCATTGCCCGCCGCATTGGCCGCCGATTTACCAAACGAAGCGCCGACGATTATTCCGTATCCTGCCGGTTCGCTGACCATGACGACAACGGATATGGCGGCTTTCATGATCGCACAGCTCAACGGCGGTCGCCTCGGCAATCAGCGTATTTTGCAAGAAGCGACGATCAGCGAAATGCACCGCCAACACTTTTCGCCGCATCCGCAAATCCCCGGCGTGGCGTACGGTTTTTTTGAAAGCATTGCCAACGGTCGACGCGCGCTGTATCACACCGGTGATCGCGGCCATCATGCGTTGCTTTATTTGTTGCCGAATGAGCACGTCGGCTTTTATTTTGTCTGTATCGCGCCGGAAGAAAAGGGCATTGCGCTTCGCGAGAAATTAACGCAAGCGTTTCTCGATCATTATTACCCGGCTAAAGAAAAATTTGTTTTGCCGCCGCCGCCCGCGGATTTTCAGCAACGCGCCCAACGTTTCACTGGACTTTCTCGACCGACTTCGTTTTCACGGACAACAATTGCGAAACTGCCGGCGCTGATGGCCGACTTTCGCATTACCGATAACGGCAATGGCACGTTGACCGCCCACCCACCGTGGGGCCCGATGAAAATGGTTGAAGTGGCGCCGTTGCTGTTTCGTATTGAAGATGGCGCCTACATGGCCTTTCGCGAAGACCCAAATGACAACCTTTCCCATTTCGTGGTGGCCGGCGGCATCGGCGACCCCAGCACGGCCGAACGTATTCCGTGGTATGAAAGTGGTGCGCTCCACCTGCGCCTGGCAATTTTCGGATTCGTCACTTTTATCTTGCGTTGGGTAATTTGGCCGATTCGAAATTTCATCCAACGTTTGCGTCAAAAGACGTCGGCGTTGGAATCAAAAATGCCGCGACTCGGGTGGCAAATTTCCGGCTGGGTGAGCGGGCTGATTATCCTTTGCCCACTCCTCATGTTGGGATGGGCGCTCACCAAACCCTGGCCGGTGTTCGGCGTTCCGCCGATTTTAATCATCGTGCTCAGCGTGATTTTGCTCGCGACCGGACTCGGTCTGGTTTTGCCGGTGTTCGCGGTTTTAGCCTGGAAAAACAAATATTGGTCAATCACCCGGCGCATTCATTTCAGCGTCATTGCAATTACAGCGCTACTGATGCTGCCGTGGTTGTATTACTGGAATCTCTTGGGTTTTCATTTTTAATCGGCATAACGGTATTGTGGTGCAACACTGTAGGAACGATGGAGAAATTATAAATGAATGCAATTAAAAGCCTCGACTCACCGAATAATGGCAACTTCCGTGAGCACTTCGGTGACGCGGCGAGATACTGGGAAAAACGACGAATCATCTATAATTTAGTGCTTGTCGCCATTGTGATGGCGTGGTTCTGGTTCACCTGGCCGCACTTTCAGCCTGCTCTGAATTTCCACGATCTTTCTTTGCTCGCCGTTCTCGGCATTCTGGCCAATGTTTGTTACTCGGCGGCATATTTGGTCGATATACCGATGCAGTATTCTCTACCAATAGATTCGTGGCGTCGTAATCGCCGGATTCTCTGGTTAATCGGCATGGCGCTGGCTTTTGTTTTTACCAATTATTGGATAGCCGATGAAATTTATCCGTCTGTGAATCAATGAATAACGCGCGGTGTTATGAACAATTTATAAAAATGAACAGGAAATTCGCTCATGTCAAAAGTAATCCTTTATCATCGCTCCACTGCTTTCTTCCTCATGTTTTTTGGCCTCGCCGTTTTGCTCTTCGGCTGCTGCTCCGAAAAAGGCGCGCCGGTGGATACGTTGCAACCAGATCAACTCAATTGGGTTACGTTCACGCATGCTAGCGTGCCTTATTCGATGCGCTATCCCGAAATTTTCAAAGCGAAAGAGGAAAAGAGCGGCAACGTGTTCTTTCGATATGGCTGTGAGGTGCCGGTGGTGGTGCGCTTTCTTGATGAAGCGGAAGGCCGCAGGCGCGGCGCTTGGTTTGGGCATGAGCCGGTGGAAGACATCGTGCTGGGCG
>CAYNDW010000179.1:0-10068 GCA_964395375.1 uncultured Cytophagia bacterium | reverse complement strand
CAACCAGTAACCAGCAACCAGCAACCAGCAACCAATAACAAGCGATCAGCCAACCTACCCGACTTTGTTGCCGCCGGGCCGGCGTTGCGAAAAGAACGGCGAGGCACCTTTGGTGCTGCCATAACCGCCACCGAAACCTTTTTGCGGAGGCGCGACATTGCGCGAGCGGGGGGCCGCGGCCTTTTCAGCTTTGACTTCACCTTCTTGTTCCCCGTCATCGTTGGCCGTGCCTTGAGCCTCTTGCTCGGCCTTCAGCGTCACGAGCTTGGCTAGGCGCTCGGCTTCGTCTTGTGCCATGTGGCATTTCTTATACTTCTTACCGCTGCCGCAGGGGCAGAGATCGTTGCGATCGGCTTTCATAATGCTCCTCCTTTAGTTGTGATGGCTTGTTTCGTTTCGTGTGATTGTTTCATTGCAGGATTATGCCGCGGCGATGCGGGCTTCAACCGTGTCAATATCGTTCTCCAGCGTCAACGTGACGTAGCTGTTCGTGTGATAAAGCGGCTCCGGTTTGCCGGCTTCGCGCATGGCGCGCGCAATCGTCTTGGTGCCTTCGCGCCATTGCTTCACGTATTGCTCGTCGCGCTCGTCTTTCATCAAACGCAACCATTCCATGATTTTCGGATTGCGCGGCTGGCTTCTTCCAGGCGGAACCTCGGATACGCGAAACTCGGCTTTGGGCATGGGCTGCGCAAAACTGCCTGGGCTTTCCACGGTGAGGCAGTCGTGGTATTTGATGACCATAATGGGCTGCGTCTCTAAAGAGTAGTTGCGATGCACGACAGCGTTGACGATGGCTTCTTCCCATGCCGCCGGCGGCAATTCCGGCTCTTTGACGAGGCTGCCCGCTTGGTTGCGATATTCATAGGTTTTAAACACCGCGGCTTGGCGCAGAAAGATGCGCGTCCTCGTAATTTGACGAGGCAGTGGTCCGTCAAAGTCTCTATCTAACGAAGCGATGAAGCGTTCACTTGCCGAAGCTTTGCGACCTTCGATTTTCGTGAGACGAATATAAGCGCCCGCAATCCGCCGGCGAGGATTGATTGACAAAAAAAGATAGCCGCCTCGTGTCCAAAAGTATTTTCCCTCTTTGCGGTCAATCACCCCTTTGTTGAACAACACCTCGTCAAGCGAGGTCGTAAGAGGAAGTTGTTGATCTTCGATGACGGCTAATCGGAAATATTCGGCGAGTTCGGCGTCCAACTCCTCGTTGGTGAATTCAAACAAGAGTTGGTTCTCAAACTCTAAAACACCGCGATCTCTTTTGAGCTGCTCAATCGCCTCGCGTGTGAGCTCGACGGTGCGTGAGTCCATGCGTTTCCACGCGCGCCTCTGCGAATCGGCGGAGCAGACTAAAGTTTTCTCGGCGTAAGCGGCATAGATCAAGTAAACGAAATTCGAAGCGCCTGCGGCGTCCTCGCAGTCAACTCGCTTTAGTTCAAAATGAATGTTTTCCAACAAGCGACTGATATCGAGCAGGCGTTCTAATTCACTCGAAGACAAATGGCGCAAACCACGAATTTGCCCTTCGTCATCCACACCCAAAACAAATAGCCCGCCGTTCGGCTCTTTGTTGCTCGTCGCAAAGCTGGCGAGCGTGGCTTTGATCTTATCCTGTAGCTCGCCGAGTTTCTTTTTTAGAATGGCGTCGACGTTTGTGCCTTCTTTCATCGCCTGCGCGCGCGTCGGCGCTTCTTTGCGCTCGAAGTATTGTCGCTCCATTTGCGCGCTTTGCAGGAAAGCTAAATCAGGGACGTCAAAGATTTCTTTTGGCGTCGGATTCCTGTTCATTGTTATCACTCCTGTCTTTCTACTTCTTCAAAAATTCTCCAATCTCTCCACACCAGCGCCAACATCATTGCCAGCGTCAACACGCACACGCTCGGCACGGCGTAGCCGAGATAGCCGACTCTTTCCATCACATCAATGCCGGAGGCGGCGAGCAAAGGGCCGACGAGCGCGGCGTAGCCATACAAAGTTGAGAAGCGCGCATTCACGCGCGGCAAATCTTCCGACGCAGAGCGATCCGCCAAAACTTTTAAACCGATGGGATAGACACTGCCAATCGCCACGCCGAGTCCGCAAAAGGATGCGGCGATTCCACTCTGGTTTAGTGCGGGCGCAAGTTGCGAAAATTTTCCCACAGCAAGGCTGCAAACGATGCCGAGCGTTGCTAGTGCAACCAGCGGACGCCGCGCGCCGAATTTATCCGCGAGCCAGCCCGCGAACGGTTGTCCCGCGACCATGCCGAACGCCATGATACCAACGATGCGCAACGTCTCGCTGCGCGTCATACCCAAGCGTTGGCCTTCAATCGGATAGGTGCCGGAGATCACGGTATCGAGCGCGCCAAAGACGACGGCGGCGAATAAGCCCATCCACAACGGCTGCCAATTGAAGCGCGAGCGCATAGCCGGCGTTGTTATGTGCTCATGCAACGCGGATATCGGCTCGCCAATTTTTCCGCGCATACCTTGCCAGGCGAGCGGCACAAACAGCGCGGCAATCACGGCTACAATTCCAAAACACCATAGGCCGAACCATTCATATGTGACATCGCTCGCGAACACTCCGAGCATAAAGCCGACGGCGAAGCCGCTGCCATATGCCGCCATCACGCGCCCGCGCACGGCCTCGCGTACGCCACGCAAGAGCGCGACTTCGGTTGCGATAAAAGTCATCGTCGCGGCAACGCCTAAACCGAAGCGCACGGGAAAGAGGAACACTTCATTCATGGAGAGCGCGAGACCCAAGCCCGCAAAGCCGAGCGCTTGGCCGCTCACGCCGAGCACGTTGATGCGCCGCGTGCCGAAGCGTTCAACGAGCTTGCCTACCCACGCGCTGCTCAATGCAATCGCCAATGACAACGTTGCCGTCACGCTGCCCGTAAAATATTCACTGAACCCGCGATTTTCAAGGATCGCGGAAACCAGCGGCGCGACCGCACCGAAGCTGACGCCCACGATCATCATCGAAAGAATAAGCGCAAGCGCGCCGCCGGTGGAAAGCGTGAAGTTTCTTTGGGTCTTTTTTTCCCACGCCGGCGCAATTGCAATGACGTTCTCCTCGCTCCTCACGCCTGCACCGCGCCCAGTTGTCGCCACGACCAGCCGATTAAACTTTTCGAGGGATGAGGATCGACCGTATAGCGCCGCAGACTTACGCACAAGTCTTCGTGCAGTTCAAACAGCTCAAGCAAGGTTTGATCGCGCTGCGCCGGGTCAAGCAACTGTTGTGCGACGAGAAAGTCCATCCACTTGGGCAGCAACACGAACAACGCTGCGACGCGATATTGCAGTTCATCATCTTCGAGCAGCAATTCGGATAAATAAAGCCTCATTGTTTCTTGATCCGGACAAAGCAAGCGCGTGTGCCGCGGCCAAGCGAAATGAGATAACCGCTTTTGCTCCGCCAGTTCACCGGGTTTAGAAAACGCGATCGCAGGTGGGGACAGGTGGCTAAGCGCGCGTTGTATAATATAACGGACAAGTTCGCTGCAACCAACGTCGGATTTCAGATAGGGAATCTGATATTCGCGGCGCAGATGTCCTTGAAACTGTAAAACGAGATTGAAAACGTTCTGGCCCACGGTGGTTATTATCGCAGGAGGCTCTTCCATACGGTCTTCGTGGCGCGGCGGCCGGTCGCTTTTTTTAATTTCAAAATCGCTCGCGCGCCATGCGCGTTGCTGTTGCCCATTGAGCAGCGCGATGAAATGCTCCACGCGCACGCGGGGAATTTTGCTGAACTGCGCGAGCTTTTGAAATAATGCGTCGCCGCCGCCGTCTTGCCGTTCGAGATACTCGAACACCGCGGCGCGCACCGCCAATGGCGCGAGGGGTTCTTGCAACCAGTCTTCCAATTCGGCGGCATTTTTGAACAGTGGCCACGCCTGTTCTAAAGCGACGCGCAACAAATCCCCGCGGCCGTAATAGCACAACTGCGAAAGTGTGGTCATAAACAACGTGGGATCTTCCGCGGCGAGGGCGGCGTGCTCATTCACCAGCTCGGCTAAATTTTCTTCGCGCGCCAGCACCAGCGCATTGGTAATGCGGCTGGTAACGTGCGAAAGCGCATCAAACGCATAAACCTTTGGAGCGGCCTGCCGCACTTTTTCGATCAGAGCGTCATAACGCTCGCGCGCCTCGGCCTCTACCGCGTCATCAAAAATGAGATTGAGCATTTCGCTCGCTTGCCAAGGCTTCATTGCGTCCGGTGTTTCGAGCATTTTTTCAAAGAAAACAATTTTTCCGTCGAGGTCGCGCCCGTCGAAATCGGTTAAAAGTTTTTCTTCCACCTCGTCATCGAAGAGCTCGTCGTCGTCACTCACCTCTTCATCAAGCTCTTCGTCTTCCTCGTCGCCGTCTTCTTCCTCTTGATCCCACTCCTCTTCGTCTTCCTCGTCCCAATCTTGCTCGTCGTCAAAAGCGCCGTCCTCTGTTTCGGAGTCAAGGTCCGACTCCGGCTCTTCATAGCTCCAGTCCTCATACCATGATTCGCTGCGATTCTCCTCGAAAAAGGAGCGCGACAATTCGTGGCGACTGGGGAAAGCATTGGGCTGCACGTCTTCATCTTTATCGAGACAGCAGTTTTTGTATTTCTTTCCGCTCCCGCAATGGCAGGGATCGTTACGACCGAGTTTCATCTCGCAGCCTTTCTTGGCTTTCATTCATTCCGGAAAGTTGGACTCGGACAAAAACTATTTTGTGTACACTTCAGGCTTTGGCGTCCGAGTCCGACTTCGCTCGCGGTGCTCGTGACATTCGCAGCTTTTCGAATGTAATCTCGCCAAGCTCGATTGTCAACTCATGGCGCTAAATATTTTGCTCGGCGTTGAAATGCGCAATCGCCTCATTCACTTGCTCCAAGCTCGGCGCGAGCATTTTGACGCGATTCGCATAGCGCGCCGTAATCTCTTTCAATGTGTTTTGATGATAGCCGATTTTGAAATCGGCAAACTTCAAGCCGCTCGCGGTGGAGATGACGACCACGCGCTCCGCAGGCTGAATCACGCCGCGTTGCGCGAGTTTGATCATCGCCGCGAGCGCGACGCCGGTTTGCGGACAACAGAAGAGTCCGTCGCGATCCGCGAGCGCCGCGGCCTCGGCCAACTCGTTCTCGCTCGCTTGCTCCACAATGCCGTCAAACTCGCGCAAGACTTTGATTGCCTTTTTATAGCTCACCGGCGCGCCGATTTGAATCGCGCTCGCGAGCGTGGCCTGCGCCGGCTTCGATTGAAATTCGCGAAAGCCGTTTTGAAAACTTTCATACAGCGGATTCGCCTGCTCCGCCTGTGCGCACACCAAACGCGGCAAGCGGTCGATCAAGCCGAGATCGTGCATCATCAAAAAACCTTTGCCCACCGCGGAGACATTGCCGAGATTGCCGCCGGGCAGAATCACCCAATCGGGTGCTTGCCAATCAAGCTGCTGCGCGATTTCAATCGCAACCGTCTTCTGCCCTTCGAGGCGAAGCGAGTTCATCGAGTTGGCGAGATAGACCTCCGGCTGCTGCGCGAGTTGTTGCACAATGCTCATGCAGCCGTCGAAGTCCGTGTCGAGCGCAAGCGTGAGCGCGCCGTTGGCAATGGGCTGAAGCAATTGCGCCGGACTTATTTTATTCGCGGGTAAAAGCACAACCGCAGGAACTTGCGCCGCGGCGCAATAGGCCGCGAGCGCCGCGGAAGTATCGCCGGTGGAAGCGCAGAGCACGGCTTTGATTCTTTTTCCGTCGCGCATCATTTGTTTGACCTGCGAGACGAGAACCGTCATGCCGAGATCTTTGAACGAGCCGGTGTGGCTGTTCCCAGATTGCTTCACCCAAAGATGGTTGAGTTTGAGCGCATGCGCCAAGCGTGGAGCCGGCGCGAGCGGCGTTCCGCCTTCGCGAAAGGAGACGATGTTCTCTTCGCGCACGTTTGGCGCGATCCACTCTTTCTTGCCCCACACGCCGGAGCCGAACGCGCTCGTGAGTTGGGCATAGCGTTGCGTGAAAGTTTGCTTCCAATACTCGGCTGAAAACTGTCGCAGCGCGTCGAAATCATGCACGACTTCGAGCAAGTCATTGCAACGCGGGCAGCGATAGAGCAAGGCGTCGAGGGGATATTCGTTCGGGCAAGCGTTGAGGCAGCGATACGCGGCGCGGAAGGGAGGTTGGCTCATGAGTGCTGTAGTTTGGAAAATGTTCAGCCACGGCTTGGCCGTGGCTTTTTGTTGAATCACATCCCACGGCCTAGCCGTGGGTGATCGTGTTGATAAGAATAGTAACGCGCGCGAGGAAAGAATGCAAGCGCGGCGTGGAAAATGAAGGCGGATCAGCCACGGCCAAGCCGTGGCTGATCAACGCAAAAAAAAGACAGCTTGCATTTTTATGGCTCGAATGCTATTGTGCGCTCCGTTTGTTTAAACGTGCGGCGTTCGTATGGTGTGCGCCACTCTCTCGTATTGTCATTCTGTAAGAACCTTCCCTCGTGCTCGGAACAAAGCTTATGTTGAATTATATCCCAAGCGCTAGGGAAGTTTCTTCCAGAATGACATTGAATGGAGGATGCGCTCGTTCAATTGAACGCCGTCAACAGCCGCGTTCAAATTTATGGAGCACCTTTTCGCATGAGCAACATTTTCGCAGCGCAGCAGATCAAAACTTTTCCCATTAAATGTGAAGCGCCGTTTCAACGCTTGCCGGAGTTGGCGTATAATCTGTGGTGGAGCTGGCATCACGAGGCGCAGGCGTTGTTTCATGATATCGATCCCGAACATTGGCTGGCGCATCGCAATCCGGTGAAGCTGTTGCGAGAGCAGGGCAAGCACTTGGCGGCGTTGGCGAATGATCGCGACTTCGTGGAGTTTTATTTGGGCGTGCTGCGGCGTTTTGACGATGACGTGAAAAATGATGAAAGTTGGTTCGCGCAAAAATTTCCCGAACGTGAGGGCCTCGTCGCATATTTTTCTCCCGAGTTTGCGCTGCACGAGTGTTTGCCGATTTATTCCGGCGGATTGGGCGTGCTCGCGGGCGATCATGTGAAGACCGCAAGCGATTTGGGTTTGCCGTTTATCGGCGTGGGCTTGCTGTATAAGAACGGCTACTTCACGCAGCGACTCGATAAGAACGGGCAGCAGCAAGCGGTTTATCCGACGCTCAATTTTTCGGAGCTGCCGTTGTTGCCGCTGAATGATCGCAAAGGCAAACGGGTGATTGTGAACGTGGAATTGGCGGAACGCACGGTGGCGGCGCAATGCTGGCTCGTGCTCGTGGGTTCGGTGTATTTGATTCTGCTCGATACCGAGGTGCCGCAAAACGCGAAGGCCGATCGCGCGATTACTTCGCAACTTTATGGCGGCGACCGCGAGACGCGCATGCAGCAAGAAATTGTGCTGGGCCTCGGCGGCGTGCGTGCGCTGCGCGCGGTTGGGCTTGCGCCGAAGGTTTGGCATTTGAACGAAGGCCATGTGGCGTTTTTGTGTTTAGAAAGAATTCGCGAGTTGATGCAAGGCAAGAAGCTTGCGTTCGAAGTCGCGTGCGAAGCCGTGGCCGCGAGCACGGTGTTCACGACGCACACGCCGGTGCCCGCGGGCAATGAAACGTTCGAGCTGCCGCTGATGCACAAATATTTTCGCGGCTATTGCAAAGCGCTGAAGCTCGATCTCGCGCAAGTGCTCGATCTCGGCTTGCAAAGCGAGCTGAGTGGCTGGAAATATTTTAGCATGACGGTGATGGCGCTCAAACTCGCGCGCGCGAACAACGGCGTGAGCCAATTGCACGGCGAGGTTTCGCGCGGCATGTGGCAGCATCTTTGGCCCGCAACGCCGCAACATGAAGTGCCGATCACGGCGATCACCAACGGCGTGCATGCGGACACGTGGCTCGCGCTTATGATGTCGGAGTTGTACGATGAATTTCTCGGCGAGGATTGGCGCAGCCATCTTGCTGATCCGAAATTTTGGCGCAAGGTGGAAAAAATTCCGCACGAAATCTTGTGGCAAGTGAAGCAAGAGCTGAAGTATGATTTGATCGAGTTCGTGCGCGAGCGTTTGGCGGAACAATATCGCCGCAGCAGCGCACCTACTTCGAAGCTGAAGGCGGCGCAAAGCGTACTCGATCCCTCGGCACTCACGATTGGTTTCGCTCGGCGCTTCGCAACTTATAAACGCGCCGATCTCATCTTCAGCGACTTGAAGCGTTTGGAGAAGCTAGTCAATAGCGCAAAGCGTCCGGTGCAAATCATCTTCGCGGGCAAGGCGCATCCGCGCGATCTCGGCGGGCAAACTTTGCTCAAGCGGGTTTTTCAAATGACGCAACGCAGCGCCTTGTTTGGCAAAGTTATTCTGCTCGAAGATTATGATATGAACGTGGGCCGCATGCTGGTGCAGGGCGTTGATCTTTGGCTCAACAATCCCCGACGGCCGCTGGAAGCGAGCGGCACGAGCGGGCAGAAGGTGCCGCTCAACGCCGGCATCAATTGCAGCATTCTCGACGGCTGGTGGGAGGAAGGCTACAACGGCGAGAATGGCTGGAAGTTCGGCGAGGCGCGCGCGTATACGAATGAAGCAGAGCAAGATCGCGCGGATGCGTTGGATCTCTATCGCGTGTTGGAGAAAGAAGTCATTCCGCTTTATTACGCGCGCGATCGTCAAGGTTGGCCGCGGCAGTGGGTGGAGCGCGTGAAGCAATCGATGATCACGCTGATTCCGCATTTCAACACGAGCACGATGGTGCAGAATTACGCAGAGCAGTTTTACGTTCCGGCGAGCGAGCGCCACGATCTATTCACACGCGAGAGCTTTGCAGTCGCCACGGAATTGGCGCGTGCGAAAGAGATGTATCGCGCGAATTGGCCGCCGCTGCACTTCGCCGGAGTCGAGTTGAAGCCCGCGAAAGCCGCAGGCCAAGTTGAAGTTTCGGCGCGCATCTATCTCGGCAGCCTCACGCCGGAGTTGGTGCAAGCCGAGTTCTATTTTGAATCGGAGCAAGTGATGATCGCCACGCCGATGAAGCTGAGCGCGGTGCGAGAGGGCGGCGTGTATGAATATCGCGCGCGTGTGCCGCGAAACTTGGTGGGGAAGAAGCAAGCGCGCGTGCGGGTGATGCCGAAGCATCCGGCGTTTACGCTGGCGCATGAGACGGGATTGGTGTGTTGGAGCGAGGGAGTGTAGCAAGTTGGAGTGATGGATTGATGGAGTGTTTGGGCGAGACAAAGGAGTTGCTTTCGTCACGGTTTTGGCCTAAATTTTTACGTAGAGCGAATAAATCACGAGCGCTCGGCAACGAGAAGTTTGGATGCAATAACTCAAGGGCGCGGCCATGCCAGCGAGAGATCTTTATCACGAAAGCGCGAAGAACGCGCTGATCAAAGACGGATGGACGATTACGCACGATCCACTGCGCTTGAAATGGGGCACGAAAGATATGTACGTCGATTTAGGCGCGGAGAAGCTTTTGACTGCGGAGAAGGAGGGAAGGAAGATTGCCGTTGAGATCAAAAGCTTTGGCGGCGCTTCCGAGTTGAACGACATCGAAGACGCGTTGGGGCATTATCTGCTTTACCGCTCCGTTTTAGAACGTACCGAGCCGGAGAGAAAGGTGTATCTCGCCATGCACGAGGAAGCTTTTCTTGAAGTTTTTGAGGCGCCGCTTGGCTTGTTACTGCTCGAAGATTACAAACTGGCGCTCATGATTTTCGATAATCAAGAAGAGGTGATTCTCAAATGGATACCTTAGAACGTTATCGTCAGCTTGTTCGATCTACACTGATCGAGCACACCAAAATTCCTTATGCTCACGGCGACATTCAAATCGAGCCGGTGTTTGATCGCGAGGCCGACCGTTATTTGGTGGTGATTCTTGGGCGAGAGAACAAGCGTCGCGTGCATGGCTGCCTCATTCACGTTGACATCATCAATGGCAAAATTTGGATTCAACGCGACGGCACCGAGCGCGGAATTGGCAACGAGCTCGTCGAAGCCGGCGTGCCCAAAGAACGCATTGTTTTAGGATTTCGTTCTGCCGAGATGAGGGAACACACTGAGTTTGCCGTTGCATAAGTAGAGCTTGGGGGAGAATGGATTGATG
>CAYNDW010000178.1:0-10167 GCA_964395375.1 uncultured Cytophagia bacterium | reverse complement strand
GTCTCGGCACCTGGTATCCCATGGGCGGGATGTATAAAATCATCGAAGCCATGACCGCGGTTGCGAAAGCACAGGGCGTGGAGTTTGTCACCGGCGCCGCGGTCAACGAAATTGAGGTGCGAGAAGGCGCGGCCCAAGGCGTGCGTTGCAACGGGCATTATTTCGAGGCGGACGTTGTGGTTGGCGGCGCCGACTATCATCACGTGGAGCAAGAGTTGTTGGCGCCGGAGTATCGCACCTATGATCAAAGGTATTGGGACACTCGCGTCATGGCGCCCTCGAGTTTGATTTTCTATCTCGGCATTAACAAAAGGCTGGACAACTTGCAGCACCACAATCTCTTTTTTGATGAAGATCTCGACGCGCATGCCAGCGAAATTTACGAAACGCCTCGCTGGCCGAGCCGTCCTTTGTTTTATGTTTGTTGTCCGTCAAAAACCGATGCCTCCGTGGCTCCGCCCGGGTGCGAGAATTTATTCATCCTGATGCCCGTAGCGTCCGGCCTGCCGGATTCCGAGGAGGTGCGCGAGCGCTATTTCGAGTTGATCATTACGCGTTTGGAGCGACTCACCGGCCAGCGTATGCAATCCAGCATCGTTTTCAAACGCAGTTATTGTATCGATGATTTCAGGACGGATTACAATGCCTACAAGGGCAATGCTTACGGTCTGGCCAATACGCTCAGACAAACCGCGCTCTTCAAGCCTGCGATCCGAAGCCGGAAAGTCAAAAACTTATTTTTCACGGGTCAGCTCACCGTGCCCGGACCGGGCATGCCGCCGAGCTTGATCTCAGGACAAGTCGCCGCAAACGAAATTTTGAAAACTTTGGAGCAATGAAGGAATTATTTGACCACGTCTCTGCCGCCTGCAGCCGGAGGGTAACACGAGCATATAGCAGCAGTTTTTCGCTCGGCATTTATTTTTTGGATAAGAACCTGCGCGCGCCGATTTATGCGATCTATGGATTCGTGCGGCTGGCCGATGAAATCACCGATTCGTTTCACGCGTTCGACAAAAGAGAATTGCTGGCGGATTTCAGGCGCGATACCTTCAAAGCCATTGTGGCCGGCATCAGCCTCAATCCCGTTTTGAACAGCTTTCAGAAAGCGGTCAATCGTTACCAAATTGATCATGAGTTGATTGAGACTTTTCTCGGCAGCATGGAGATGGACTTAACCCGGACTTCCCACGACAGCCTTTCGTTGAGTAAATACATTTACGGCTCCGCGGAAGCGGTCGGCTTGATGTGCCTGCGCGTATTTTGTGACGGCGATGAGGGCTTGTTTCGTTTGCTCAAAGAACCGGCCATGCGGTTGGGAGCGGCCTTTCAAAAAGTCAATTTTCTCCGCGATCTGCACGCGGATTATCACAACCTCCACCGCACCTACTTTCCCAATTTGCAGATCGGCAATTTCAGCGACAAGAAAAAGGTCGAGATCGAGGCCGAGATCAAGGCCGATTTTCGCGCGGCGCTCGACGGCATTAAGCGCCTGCCGGCCGGAGCGCGTTTTGGCGTTTATGTCGCATATGTTTACTATCGCGCCTTATTGCGCAGAATCGAAGCCACTTCCGGCGAAATGCTGCTGCGGCAAAGATTGCGTGTGCCGGGCCATCACAAGTTTGCGCTGCTGCTGCGGTCTTACTTTCGTTATAACCTGGGAGGGCTATGAAATACTCGGAAACCATCATCGCCTTATTGCTCGTGCCGGCGCTCGCTGTTGCGCAAGAGCTCAGTGTCAATGATTTGCGCAAGTCGTTTTATCAAGCCGCGGACGACAAGCAAGCGGCGCAACAATTCTTCGATAAGCTAGCGGCCGTCGACGAGTCTGCGCAACCGTTGCTGTTGGGATATAAAGGCATGGCGTGTTTTATGATTTGTCAGCACGCGCTAAATCCTTATGCCAAGGTCAAGTATTTTATCCAGGGTAAAACCGCGCTGGAAAAAGCCGTCGAACGCGATCCGCAAAATTTGGAATTGCGCTATTTGCGTTTTACCGTTCAAACCAATGCCCCGGAGTTTCTCGGCTACACGCGCAACGTGCTCAAGGATAAAGCATTCATTCTCAATTCGCTCAAGAGCGGCGCGGATGAAAGCCTCGAGGAGGATCTGCGCAAAAGAATCATAGAGTACCTGCGGACGACGAAGTACTGCACGGCGCGTGAAAAAAACGAGATCGAATCATATTCTGCGAAAGAGGAGAACTGATAATGGCAGTATTTAACCTTTTGCTTCTGCCGGTGAGTTTTGTCGCGATGGAGCTGGTGGCTTGGCTCACGCATAAATATTTGATGCACGGCCCGTTGTGGACTTTGCATCGCGATCATCATCAAAAAGATCGTGAACGCTTTTGGGAGCGCAATGATTTCTTCTTTTTGATTTTTGCCACGCCGGGCATGCTGCTCATTTATCTTGGCGTCCAACACGGCGCGCTGGATGCCCGCCTCTGGGCCGGTTTCGGCATCAGCTTGTACGGTATGGCCTATGTGATCATGCATGACCTTTTCATTCACCAACGCATGAAAGTTTTCACGCGAACCGATAATGCCTATCTGCGAGCGGTGCGTAAAGCCCACAAAGTCCACCACAAACATCTCGACAAAGAGGAGGGCGAATGTTTCGGCATGCTTTGGGTGCCCAGAAAATTTTGGGAGGAAGTCAAACAGCCGCCGGGCGAAAATAAATGCTGACGTATCTGCTCCTCGATCTTTTGTCCGTTGCCGTTCCTCTCCTTTTTAGCTTTCATAAACGGCTGGGATTTTATCGGACCTGGTATGCCTTCTGGCCGGCGGCGTTCACTACTGCCGCGATCTTTATTGTTTGGGATGTCGCGTTTACGCAAAGAGGAGTGTGGGGCTTCAATCCCCATTATCTCGTCGGCATCGAATGGTTCAATCTCCCGCTGGAAGAATGGCTGTTCTTCATTTGTATCCCCTATGCCTGCGTCTTTACTTACGCTTGCCTGAAAACTCTAGTTAAACGCGATTACTGCGAGAGCCGAACGCGCAGCAGCACTTGGGTCTTGGCCGGAGCGCTCATGCTCGTCGGCGTTTTAAATCTGGATCGCGCCTACACCAGTTCCAGTTTTATCGCAACCGGCTTGCTTTTGCTCGCACACCTGCTCGTCTTCAAATCAAGCTATCTCGGAAAATTTTACCTCGCCTATGTCATTCTTCTGCTTCCGTTCTTGCTCGTCAACGGCATTTTAACCGGCTCGTTCCTCGCCGAAGAAGTGGTCTGGTACAACGACGAGGAGAATCTCGCGTTGCGAATTTTCACCATTCCGGTGGAAGACTTCGTCTATGCGCTGCTGTTGGTCTTACTGAACGTGACGATTTACGAAATGCTGATTGCGCGAAAAACCCAAAATCGATCTCGTCGAGAGCAAACGAAAGATAAAAGAATTTTGGAATAACAACGTGACATCAAGCGGAACGCAGGCGTGACACGCTTTGCGCTTCGCCCTTTGCCCGGCGCGCCGTGCCCTTCGCCCTCTCACTTCGTCTTAAACTCATACACCCCGTCCCAATCTGCCGGCGGCGGGAGCGCGATATAATCCAAACAGCGCTCCACGTACACGCGCGAGGGCCCGTCGCTCGGAAAGTAGCGCAGCACGCGGTTGAACTCGCGCAGCGCGTTGTACCACTGGCGCTGTTGATAAAGCCGCAACCCCTTCGAATACGTCGCGAGGATTAAATCCTCTTCAATTGCCGCGAGCTTCTCCATCCCGCGCAGCTCGTAAATCTTCACGGGCTTGTTCTTGCCTTTCACGCGCACCAAATCCAATTCGCGCGCCTGCGCCCGTTTGCGCACTTGCTTGTACGTCGATTCGGAAATGATAATCGCGGTCGCATACTGTTTGTTTGCGCCTTCCAACCGCGCGCCGAGATTGACCTCGTCGCCGATGACGGTGTAATCAAAACGCTGCTGCGCGCCGAGATTGCCCACGATCATGGTGCCGGTGTTGATGCCGATGCCGATTTGAAAATAGGCTTCATTCTGCGCGGACCAGCGCTTTTGCAGCTCGCGCAGGTTCGTGATCATGTCGCACGCCGTCTCGCACGCTTTTTCCGCGTGATTCTCAAAATAAACCGGCGCGCCGAACAGCGCCATGATTTCATCGCCCACGAATTTATCCAGCGTGCCCTCGTGTTTGAAAATGACTTCGGTCATCAGCGTGAGGTATTCGTTGAGGCGATGCACGACCATTTCCGGCGAACGATTTTCGCAATACGTGGTGAAGCCGCGAATGTCGCTGAACAACACCGTGAGCTGCAATTTCTCCCCGCCGAATTTCGGCTCTTTCCCCGAAGCGAGAATACTCTTGACGATGCTTTCGGAAACATACTGCTCAAACACTTTACGCGTGCGGCGGCGTTCGCGGCGTTCGGCCATGAGCGTTTGCGACACGTTGCCAAAATAGCTCAGCACGATGCCGAGCACCGGCGCGATGATGGGTAGCCAAAGCTGCATGAGGTTGAAGAGCGCTTGCGCCAAGGCGAGCCACAGCGCAATGACGAGGCTCGTAAATACGGTGGCGAGCAGCGCATTCACCCGCAGCACCAGCAGCATGGTAAGGAACGCGCCGACCAGCATCAACAGCCACTCCACCCCGAGCGCGGTCGGCTTGATGAAATCGCGGGCCATGATGGTGCTCAACGCATTGGCATGAATTTCCACGCCCGGCATTTTACGCTGGTCCTCGCCTCGCGAGGAGAGTCGCACGCTGTCTTGCGAGAAGAAGGGCGTGAGCTTCCCGTCTTGCAACTCTTCCGCAGAGGCCCCGATGAAAACGATTCTGTTTTTAAAGATGCCGCTCGGCAAGTACTCTTCTTCAAACACGTCCGTGTCAAGCACGGCATCAGGCAAACGAAACTCGCGATCATCTAACACACTTGCGAATGAATAGGTGGGAAACGTTTTTGCGCCGCCACGAAAGTTAATCAGAAAAGTATTCGTACGATAGACCGGCACTTTTTCTTTGTTGAGCAGGAGGCTGCCTTTGTTGAAGTCGGCGCGATTGCCTAAGCCGAGATAAGCTTGCACTGCGAGCGACCATACGGTTTCAGTCTCCTTACTCGCAAGCACTGGATAGCTGCGCACAAAGCCATCGGGATCTTCGTTGATGCTGATCGAAGCCCAGTGCTTGGCGCTTTGCAATAATATTGGAATAGGCTTGGCTAATGAAAAACCTTGCGAGAGGCCGCGCGTGTTGGTCACTTCGAGCTTGCCCGCGAAAATCACGCGCCCGGATTGCGCCGCAGCCGCGGCCAGCGCTCGATCCGCGGCCGGATCATTCTGCGAAGGCTCCGTGAACACCACGTCGAATAAGATCAATCGCGCGCCCGCGCGCGAAAGGTTCGCGATCAGCTTGGCGTAATAATAGCGCGGGAACGGCCAGTTTTGTTTTAAGTCGTCAAAAGTTTGATCGTCGATATCGACAATGACGATGCTGCTGTCTTCCAGCGCTTGCGGGCCGCGCAGCGAAAAGCGCAAATCATAAGAGCGCAGTTCGAGGTTCTCAAACGCGGTGAGCGAGCTGATAAAGAGCGCGAGCACCACCGCGAGCAAACTCAAGCCGCTGCCGAGAATCCACTTGTTCGCGAATATCGGGCGAAGATATTTTTCGGAAAATTTTGCCGTGTCACCGCGCGTGGTGGTGAGGGGAGAAGAAGTTGGAGGATTGGGATTGGTCATGCCGGGCCTCCGCGCGGCCGGGTAATTACATTGTCATTCAGAAGGAATCTTTTTGGGCGCTCGGCACTCACCCTCAAACGAACTGCATCGCCAGTGCTTAAAAAGATTCCTTCTGAATGACAGGTGGAGGTGTTGTCATTCATAAGGAATCCTTTTGAGCACTTGACGCTTTCTGCAAACGAACTTCATTGCCAGTGCTTAAAAAGATTCCTGCTGAATGACATCCATTGGGCGACTTGCAAAGCATCAGAACCGAAACTCGTAATGGCTGCGCACGAACGCGTTGGTGAAAGAAGGATTGGGAGTGAGCGTTGCCGTGGGAATATCGAACACGCCGCCCTTGTCGTTATACTTCAACACGCCGAAATCGAGCACGAACTCGTGTTGCTGCGCGAGTGTGATTGAGCCGCCCAGGTGCAAGCCGGTTTGCGTATAGTCGATCGAGTTGAAGTTCGTCGCGCCGGCCACACCGAATTTGCCGGACGCGTTGATGAAGCGAAAGCCCGCGTACGCGCGCAGGCTCGGCCGCGGAAACGTGTACTCCGCTTGCGCGTTTGCGCTGTTATACTTGAACGGTGCGAGTTGCCCGCCGGCCTGATTTTTATTCATGGCAAAAGACAGCGTCGTGATCAACGGCATTTGAAAGCGGCTGCGCACGGTGAGCGATTGCAGGTTGGAAACGATGTCGCTCGTGGGGATGCCGGCCATGCGCGTGCCGCCGAAACGATCCACGCGCGCCGAGCTGGTCAGGCCCAACGAAATGGTGTGTTGCAGATTGAGCGCTTGCACTTCTTGATTGACGAGAAAAGAAAAGTCGCGCGTGCGATTGTCTTCGCGGCGATCGACGCCGGCCAGCGCGGCCACGGCGAGCGAGTCAATGTTGTTATCGCGGTCGTGATTGCGGAAATTGAAGTTCACGCTCGGCAAGCCCGGCGCCCAATTCACGGCCAAGCCCAGTTGCATCGTGTTGAGCACGGTGCTCGGGTTGTTGTCAATGGTATCGAAGTGATCGCGATAACGCTCGAAGCCGGCATTGAAGAAGAGCCGATTGTTCAGCATGCGCCAGCGATCATTCACATAGAACCCGCGAATGTCCTTGCGCAAAAAAGAGTGGCCGAAAGAAATATACTGACTGCCGATTTGCTTGAAGCCCGCGGTGATGAAATGGCCGAACGAATTAAATTCAAAACCCATTTGATACGCCAGACCGGAGCCGCCGCTGGGATCAAGCGGGGTCAAGCTTTCATTCACCACCAGCCAGCTTTTAAGGCTTGCCGGATCGAACGGCAAGTCGATGCCGTACGTGCTATCCACAAAGGCCTTGCTCAAAATTGGCAGACGCGTGTTGTTGGTGACGAACGAGTGCGCAACCGAGGCTTTGAATCGAACACGATTGCGAAACAGCGAAAGTAGCACATCTGATCCAACAACCAGGTTGCTGCGCGGTGTCACACCAGAAGTATCTGGATCGATTGAGGTCGTATCATCGCTGGCTTTCATCAACATAAAACCAAGCTGAAAAGTTTTGCCGCCAAAGCTCGGGCGCACGCCGAGCAATGATTGGCTAAAAGTGCCCGTGCGAGAGAATGTCACAGTCGTATCGTTCGGCGTGACAGTGGTATCTATGGTGACGCTAAAGATTGGAGCAACGTCGCGCATGTTTTGCCCTTGAATGAAATCCACATTCACCCAGCCCGTATAGAAACGCGCTTGCACGCCGCGCACGCGCCTTCCCCACAACACGAGGTCGTTGAAATACGGCGTGACGTCACCGAGCGTGACGTTGAGCAGGGGCACGCCCGCGCTTATCGAAAAACGATGGCGCGGTTGAAACGCGCGATCTTCCAGCGAAGTGAGGTATAAATCGGCCCGATATGAAAGAAGGCCGTTTTGGCCTTCTAAATTTCCACCGAGACTGTTGTTGTCAAAGGGCGCGCCGTTGAACTTCTCGTGTTGGGCATCAACGAATGCAACACCGCTCGCGAGCCTTTTCTTTTCCGCCGGCACAAAAGTTTCACCGCCCTCGCCGCTCTGCACTTGAAACCGCCAACTGACCGGGCCGATGGGCGCGCCGGATTTTTCTTCTGCGGCAATTTCAACGACGTATTCGCCCGCGCGCAGTTGGCGCGGATTGAGCGAAACCAAAAAAGTTGAGATGTCGGCCTCGTTCGTGAGATCATTGCCATTGAGCAAGACTTGAATGGAGCCGGGCGCGAGTTCGAGGCTCGGATCGAACGAGGCGGAAATCAACACTTCTTCCGGCGCAACCGTGCTCATCGGTTCCGGGCTGAGAATCAAAATCGGAGCCTCATTGCTGGCGGCGATGGTTTCCGTTTGCTCTTCCGTATCGGCCTCGGCCATGGGCGATTCCAGTTGGCGCAGCTTCTCCAACAATTGCGGCGAGATGCTTTTGGGCGTTTCGCTTGCAGGCGTTTCGTTGCCCGGCGGCGTTGGTTGCGGCGGCAAAGCATTCGGCTTGCCGGAATTGCTGCGCGGGGTGGAAGAGCTTGCGGCGTTGACGAGAATTTCAAACGGCTGGCCGTAAGGATTGTGCGAAGGCATGCTCAACACCGCCTGCTCCGTGGTCAATGCGAGCAGGAAATATTGCAAACTCGGCGGCTTCACCGCGCTCGCGGGAATTTCGCCGACATAGCCGCGCGGGCCGGGCCGCATCTCCGCGTGACGAAACGAAGTTTGTCCGGCGCTGCGATAATACACGCGCAAGTAAACCAAACCGCTGCCGGGCGTGGACACACTTGCTTCGATGAGAATGCTCTTGCCCGCTTCCGAAAAGGAAATCGGAAGATGATCGATTTGAACGTTGCTCGTTTCGTCGCTTCCCTCTGCCGCGCGCACCGGCGTGCTCAACGCCAGCGGCAACAGCGCCAAAAAGTAAATGAGCCAACCGCGAGGTTTCATGCTTTCCTCATCGTCCTAGTCTAGATTTATGATTAACCGTGAAGCCTTTTATTCGCGGCCCTCTCTGTCATGTCATTCTGGAAGAACCTTCCCTAGAACTTGAGTCACACTCTGTTTTGAGTTGTGAGCCGAGTGCGAGGGAAGTTTCTTCCAGAATGACATGAGAAGGGTTGCTATGCTTGAATGCAAAATGTCACGAAAGAGAGTATGCGCTTCCGCGCGATCAATACTCCAAAAGCAGCTTCTTCTTTTGCCCTTGCGCGTCTTGCATTTCGATCTCAATCTTGCCGCCTTGTTCGCCGTCCTCGCCCCAGGTCGGCACTTCACCGGGTGCGCTCGGGCGCGTGACCGGCGCTTGATCTTCCGCAATGATGCCGGTTTGTCCGGCGGTCACCAGCACTTTGCCGAGTTTGTTGAACAACTCGATCGCGCCTTCGATGCAGAAGATAATCATGTTGCCGTTGCCGTCGAGAATGACATAGAACTGCGTGCCTTTCACCGCGGCCACGCCCGAGGGCGTTTCGATTTTAAACGGCGTTTCGCTGCGCGTCACTTTTGCCCACAACGCGCCAAACTCCATCTTGATGGTCTTCACAATCCCGTTCGCTTCGCGCAGGCCCGCGATATTGACCTTGGAATTTTCGCGCACTTTGAGAATGGACTTATCGTCCGTGAAAATGAGCGCTGCCGCCGCGCCGTCGCTCGTGCGTAGAATGTTGCCGCTGTTCAAACGTGTGCCACGCGGCGCGTTTTCCGCGGCGCCTTTGGACGAGCGCGTGACTTGCACTTGTCCGGCGGATTTGAGCACGACGGCGATGTCTTTCGCGGGCTGGGTTTGCGCGAAGGCGGAAGTGAGAAACGCCGCGAATGCAAAGGCCAAAGTTGAGTAGGAAAATCGCATATGAAGATCCAAGAAGATTAACGAGAAGTTATGTTATGCACGAAAGGTTGATTTGAAACGTTCCTCTCAACTTGTCATTCAGAAGGAATCTTTTTAAGCACTGGCCGCGGCTCTTGGCATAGAGTTTTTGCCAAGCGCTTAAAAGGATTCCTTCTGAATGACAACTATGAGGCGATTGCGCTCACTCCACGTTATAAGCCTTAATCTTAATCGAGCCGTTTTGCAAGAGCATGAGCAGCTCGGCGAGATCAATGTTCTTGCCGTTGATGGTCACTTTGCCGGTGGGATTGAAGCCCGCGAGCGGGCCGCCGGGCTTGAACAATTCCAGCAAATCTTGCAGGCCCATGCTCGCGAGCCAACTCATGAGCTGTTGCAATTGCAGCGCATTTTCCGCGGCGTCGTTGCTATGAATTTTAAAGCACCAAATCTCGCCGGGTAATTGCGCTTCGCCGCTCGCGGTTTGAATGAACGCGAGCACTTGCCAATAATAGCTGCGGCCCGGCATGAGCGGCAACCCGCCGGTGGGATATTGAAAAGTAGGCGTGCCGAAAAAATCTTGGTTGCGGCGCAGCGTCATGCGCACCCGCGGCGGATTTTGCATCACGTCTTCCGGGCTGCTGTTGGTGGGCAGATATTCGCACACGGTGAGG
>CAYNDW010000177.1:0-10173 GCA_964395375.1 uncultured Cytophagia bacterium | reverse complement strand
TAGCCGGCACACCCGCAATTTTCGCGGCTATCATGCCTTCGAGCAGCGTGCCCCACGAGCGCGTATGCACAATGTCGATGCGATAGTGGCGAAAGAGTTTCGCGAGCTTTGTATAGATGCTCAAATCGCCGCCGAGTTTTTCGCCGAGTTCTTCGACGTGAACTTTTTCGCGATCCACGCGCTGCAAGAGAATGCCGCCGGCGCGAAACACATACACATGGTTCTCGAAAATTTCCGTGGGCATGGCGTTCACAAGATTGACCATGCCGTTCTCTTTGCCGCCGACGTGCATCCAGCCGGTGACGTGCGCGATTTTGATGCGGCGAATGATTCTTTTTTTCATGCGAGGCTTTTTATCTCAATGTCTCAAATAGCCATTGCGGATTGAGCGACACCCCCCTGGCCCCCCTCAAGGGGGGAATCGTTGCGGGAGTTTTTTTCACTCGCTTTAAAAATCGTGCGCAATTCTTTTTCCACCTGGCGATCAACCGCGCTGATCACATCGGTTATAACGACGCGCAGATTGGGCGCGTAATTCTTGAGAGCGAGCGTGTTCTCGGACAGGCGTTGCAATTCTTCGAGCGCATAAGCCGGACGGCGGCGATGCGAGGTTTCGGGTTTGAGCACGAGCAAGATTGCCAGCTCGGGTTGCGGCGCGGCTTTCAGCAACCAATGCAAAAGCTTTTGCTCGCGCACAGTGACGAGCCGAAAGTGCGTGAAGCTGTCATAGAAATAGCGATTGACCACGAGCAAATGCCGGCGATGATGCAACGCGACGAACAAACGAAAGAGAACGATGCGGCCAAGATAGCCGAGAAAGATCGCAAACGTGAGCCGCTTGTCGCTTGTGGCCGGGCGAGGCGTGACCGCGTGCGGATGCGCTTGCGGCTTCGGCGTTCGCGCCGCGGTTTCTTTCTCGCGCCACGGCGCATGCGCAGGTGTGCGCCACAAGCTGCGCCAGTTGATCAAGCGAAAGCGTATGTAATAAGGCTCATGGCCTTGCGCGCAAAGCCATCGCAAAGTTTTTTTTGCATTGGTGGTCTTGCCGCTGCCCACCATGCCGGAGAAAGTCACGAGCATAACTCATCTACTTGGATTGTTGGATCGGTGGAGTGTTGGAGTGTTGGAGTCGGGGCTCGTTTAGAATTACTTACGCCTCCCACAATATTGTCATTCAGAAGGAATCTTTTTACGCACTGGAGACGCTGCCAAGTTCTGAAAAAGATTCCTTCTGAATGACATATCTAAGGACGATTACAAAGCTCCATCAATCCAAAACTCCATCAACCCAAACATTAGACGTCCCGATCTGCCTGCGTCATGAACCAACTGCGTTCGTCGTGCAACGTGGCAGCAAGCGGAGAATTCTTCGCGGCGTAAACCGCAACGCCGGCGTCTTTGCGGTCTTGAAACCAAAAGCCGAGTTTGCGCGCCGCTTGCACGGTCGCGCTCGCATACATGCCGCGCAGCGCCAGCGTGGGAATCTTTTGCGCGCGCAGGGCGCGCATGAGCTGGATCAACAAACTGCGCAGCCCGCGTGCGCCGTCTTCGATCAAACAATCGAGCACACGCGCGGCGTTGTTTTCGAGGCCGATGAGGGCGTAGCCGCAGAGCCGGTTCTCTTTTTCAAAACGATAAACTTGAAACTCGCGCACGAGCGGGTTTTGCACGAAGCGCCAAGTGAGAAACTCCGCGTCGCGCACGTTGATGACTTCATGTTGCGGCGCGAGGCGCGCGCAGAGTTCATCGTACTCTGCTCCGAACTTTTTTTCGGATTGCAAACGCAAACGCCACTGCCTGGAAGCGAAACGCGTGCTCCATTGCAGCGGCGGAAAAATATTCGCGACACCGGCAAGCAAAGCGCTCGCGGCGTTGCGGCCTAAAAATTTTTGCGCGATCGGTTCGGTACGCAGAATCGCGCCGTGGCGCGCGAAGGTGCCGATGGTGTGATGGCCGATTTTTTCGAGCACGGCGCGCATACGATCCACCGGGTGCGAATAGAGCAGCGCCATCTCGCCGCGATCAACCGGCGCTTGCACGGCGCGGCGCAATTTGATCGCAACGCCGAGCGTGCGAAACTCCGTGTCGATGGAAGTGTCGCCCCCGTTCCAGCCGAGCACGGGCTTGCCGTGCACGAGCATCTTGCGCGGAAACGCGGCGACCATGCCGATGGTGCGCGAGGAAGCTTCGTCAATTGCCAACCATGCGCGCGGCTGCCCAAAAGGATTTTGATAATACGACCATTCGAAGCGTCGCTGCCGCAATTCATTGTCGCCGTGCTCGCGGTTGCGCAGGAGCGTGTCGAGCAAAAGCTTGCGGTCGGCGCGCAGATCGGCTTCTCGAATGATAATGCCCATCGCGCTTAAAGCTTTTTCGCTTGAATGATGTATTGATTGGCAAGATAACCCAGCGGGCTGCGTCGAAACGTTTCGAGTTTCTGTCCCCACGTCGAACAGAACTCACCATATTTGCGTTCGAGCATACGTGGAAAAACGGCGAAGTGATAGAACGAATGATCCGTGGGTTCGAGGCCGGCTTCGCGCAATTCGCGTTTGAGTTGGCCGGGGCTATGGCGTTTGCCGGGAATGCCGCCGTTGGGCGGCAATGAAAGCATCGCGCGCACGGCTTTGTTCGCGGCGTTGATGCCGGCGCCAAGCACGGGCGCTGATTGCACCAAATCGCGGCCGGTGGTGATGGGCCGCCCGAGGTTCAGCTTGTTGCGCACGGAGAGAATGATCATGCCGCCGGGCTTGAGCACGCGGCTAAACTCGCGAAAGGATTTTTTATCCGAGCGCAGATATTCGATGACGCCCGCGGCGAGCACGATGTCGAAAAAATTATCCGGAAACCCGAGCGCTTCGATATCGCCGACGAGCAACCGCGGTTTATAGTTCGGCAAATTCTCGCGCAGAAGTTTGCGCGTGGCTTGCACCATGCCGGTCGCGATGTCGAGGCCGTACATTTCATAGCCGCGGCGCGCGAGATCGAGCTGCATTTGCCCGCTGCCGCAACCTACTTCCAGCACGCGGCCGCTCGTGCCGGCGAGCATTTCCAAAAAATATTTGTGGCGAATCGCAATGTCGGGATACTTCGCGCGCTTGCCGGCGAGCTTGTAGTTGCGTTCATTGTACACATGCGAAAGCGAACTGAAATGCTCCGCGACTTCGTTCTTCGAAACGGTTTCGGTGTTGGGTGCTGAGGACATCGCGTCTCCGATGATAACTTAGTTTTTGTAGTCCCGCCCCCTTGTGGGGCGATTGCGTCGCAACATTGACAGCGCCCCACAAGGGGGCGGGACTACGGCTTCAGATATTCTTAAAAATCTTTTTCAACCCGCCCCACACGCCGCTCACTTTTGCCAAGAAGAAATTAAAATCGTTGCTGCGCACGATGTTGAAGCGCCGCAACTCAAAACGGTCCGTGCGATGCGTGTTGAAGCCGGGAATCAACGTGACCGCGGCGCTATAGCCGAGTTTGTGCAGCAACTCTTTGTCGCGCGGCGTGAAATCGCGCGGGCCGCCGTTGGGATAGCAAAACAAGTTGCACTTGTCGTCCAATTCCGCTTCGACGAGCTTCTGCGACATGGACAACTCAAAATGCGCTTCCGCCAAACTCAGCGTGGACATGATCGAATGCGTATGCGTGTGCGAACCGAGCGTGATGCGTTTGTTGAGCAAGCCCCGCGCTTCTTTCCAACTCATAAACGCGTAACGTTCTTCCATTTTGGCATCGATCCGGCGCGCCGCGCCGATTTTTTCGGCGAGCTCCATGATGCTCGCTTCGCGCTCTTTCGGCGGCAAGGCTTTGAGGTGCGCGCGAATCGCATCGGAAGCGATGATGCGGTCTCGCACCGTGGCTAGCAGCAATTCCCGCGCACTGCCGTCGAAATCAAACGTGACCGCGGGTTTATCCGCGCATTGCAAGAGCCAATCCACGCGCTCGGTCCACAAGCCGAGCTTTTCGCTGTCGATGAAAGCCGTGGTCAAAAAAATCGTGGCCGGCAGTTTATACTTTTCCAAAATCGGCGTGGCCACCGTGGCATTGTTGCGAAAGCCGTCGTCAAACGTAAGCGCCAGGGTATAGTCGGGCAAATTTTCACGCGCGCTTAAACGTCGCACCAACTCTGGCAACGCCATAACGTGGTAATGCCGCGCGACATACGCCATTTGCCGCTCAAACATTTCCGCGGTCACGGCGTTGCGGTTCGAATAATTATTCTCGCCGCCGTGCATGACGCCGTGATAGCAGAGGATCACGGCTTGTTTGCGATGCCGCCATTGCGCAAAGGCATATACGCCGAGCACGCGCAACAAACCGTAGAGAGTATTTTTGAACAGTCGGCTCATGGCTCACAGGCTGGAGATGAATTTTGACGCGATCATAAAACGTGTCATTCAGAAGGAATCCTTTTCCGCTCTGGGCGCTAACTCCAGAGCGTAAAAAGATTCCTACGGAATGACAGCATGATGGTAACGCACCGACGTAATGACCGCGAGAAATTACCGTGATTGCGCCGAAGCGCGCGCGCCGGCCGGCACGAAGTTCTGGGGCGGTTTAAACTGCTGCTGCAATTTTACTTTGAGCGGCGTTTCTTCAACCGGCGCCGGCGTTACGGTCCGGCTTTGTTTCAAATGCAAATTGTAGACGATGCAACTAAAAGCGATAAACCAATACAGCGTGTCGAGATCATTATAGCTGTGCGTCCAAATCCCCGCGGTGATGCCCATAAATCCAAGCTCGAACGACAGCGCATAAAGCTGCAAGCGCGTGGGCGTTTGTCCGCTGATCATCGTCTTGCGCACTTTACGGAAGTAGAGCCAAGAGATAAAAAAGCCGGCGATCCAAATCACAAAGCCGACGATGCCGAATTCCGCCATGACTTTGAGATAGCTATTGTGCGCGTCACGCGTGCCCAGGTCGGTGAGAAATTCTTCCGACATGTAGTGCATCGAAACGTCGGAATAGTTGTTATAACCCACGCCGTGCGGGTAGTCCGCGATAATCGCAAAGCTCGCGTCGTTAATCGCGAAACGCGAGCGCGCCGAGCCTTCCGTCTGCGGCGCGAGAATCGAGGCCATGTCTTCCCAATATTCCGCGGGCGTGAGATAGAACACAAAAATCGCAGCCGCGGCGCTCATGGGCAATGCGGCTTTGAAGCGAATCGAGCCGGGCGCGAAGATGAACAGAAATATCATCGAGGTGACGAACATCACCAACGTGGAGCGGCTGCCGGATTCGGCATTCGGCATATAATTCAAAACAAAAGGAATGACGATGATGACGAACAAACGCTCGCGCCATTTGCCGAAGAGCGCGAGTAAAATAAGCATCGGCATAAACATCATGAGATGCGCGCCGGTGCCGCCGGTTGCCACCTCCGCTTCTTCAACATTCACCCAATTCCACTCGACGCCCCATTGCACCATGATCGAGACATACAACATGCCGGCGAACATGACGTACATCAAGGTCGTCAGTTCTTTTTCCGTCTTGATGATCTTGGTCATGAACCAAGAGAACAATACAATCTTGGCGAAGTCCACCGCGCTGTCAAACGCTTTGGCCGTGTCCGCCGCGGCCCACGCGCTGGTTAAAAACGTCATGCCCAAAAACGCGAACATCCAATAGATCGGCGGTTGCGGCAATTCCGGTTCTTTGTTCAGCTCTTCGCCGTTGAGGATATAAGAGACGATTAAAACAATCGTCAATACAAACTGAAAGCGAATTTCCTCCAAGCCGGAGCCGAGCGCGCGCAGGTTCAAATGGAATACTGCGACATTCAGCAAAATGCCGATGAACGGACGGCGCAGCGTCCAAAAGCAACCAATGACCAAGGCGACGAGGGCGATCGCGGCACGAAGTGACACGGCAAATGCTCTGTAATATTTTTGATCGGGAGGTGGAATTGCTTGCACTAAATCATGTTATCTATACTCGCACTAGGCCGCGACAGCGTAAAAATTTCACCGCGGGTTTTGCGAACGCGCCGTGAGCACCAACTCCGGTTGAAAATTTTCGCACTCGCGGCTCGCAAATGAAACCGAACCCACGCTCGTGCCCAGCACGGCGAAATCATAAACGCCGTTGCCCTTCACATAATCTTCCACGACCAGCGGATGCCAGCGCCCGGCCTTCACTTCCTCGAGCCGCGCAAGTTGCCGTGCGCTCACTTGCGGCTGCGTAAGCCAGGTCACTTCCATTTCATCCCACGGCGAAGCAAGTGCATGCGCCGCGCCGTTGAGCCGGCCGGATTGCCGCCCATATAAGCGCAACGTGGCATGCGCAACTTTGCCTTCTACTTGAGCAACTTCAAAACGCAAATAACTCTTCCAACTCGCGCCCATGGCAAGATGCACAAAGCCGTAATTGCCGCGATCGCGCGTTTCGCCCCAATGGCCGGCGCGTTCCACAAAGGCGTCGGCGCTGGGGTGGAAGAGATAAAGCTCGCCGGCTAAAGTCGTGAAAGTGAAATCCGTGGAAACGGTGAGGTGATCGGCATCATCGCGCGCGACGATGCGATAGTGGTAAGTTTGATTCGGCGCGAGCTTCGCCAGGGTGGTGGAAAAAATTTGTGCGGGCGGCCCGAGCACCGGCGTTCGTGCTCCATATGCGGTCGTCGTGCCATATTCAACATAGCATACGGCAGCTTCATTCGTGGCCCATTGCAAGCGCGCGGCGTTGGCATAACGATTCACCACGCGCGTGTTTTGAATCTGCGACGGCGTGTTGTCGCTCGCCGGTTGTTGTTCGATAACGGTGAGGTCGGAATAGATCGGGCCGAGCGGCGCGAAGTATTGGTTATGGTGAAAGTTCGTGATGTAATCGCCGCTCACCGTGCGGTCGCGTCCGAGAAAAAGATAACGCAATTGCATCGGCCCTTCGTGCGTGTGCTCCAGAATCAGAGCGCCGTTACGATAATAGCGCAAACGCCGGCCTTGCCACGTCACTTTGATTTCATACGTTGCCTCGCGGTCCCAATCGTCGCGTATCGTGGTTTGATGTTCGTGGCGAATGTCCGTATAGGAGAGCAGCTTGATGCCGGGCGAGAAATTATAGCCGGTGTGAAAACTCCACAACGTTTCTAGATTTTCGGCGGATTGATGATTGCCCCACGGATTGCGAAACATGCCGATGACATGATGCCGCTCAAACGCGTTCTGCGCGCTCGGCTTGAAGTTGCGCACACGCACCGTGAGCGCGCCGTTCTCGAGGTAGCGCCCGAGATCGTACACGAGCATGTCTTCTGTGCTCGTGGTTTGCCATCCGCCGCCCGCAACAAAATGTCCGCCGTAGCGTGTGCCTAGTGTGCTTGCCTGCAACACATCTTGCAGAATGATGCGGTCAACATTCTCCGCCGCGAGCGTCGTGCTCCAAATGCTCAAGAGGCGGATGAGCGTGGCAATCACGTGCTGATAATAATCCCAAGGCATTTTTTCCCCGTGTAATCACACGTCGTTGTGGGTTCGTTTGCAACTTCCCTCGGATTGTCATTCTGCAAGAAACTTCCCTCGTGCTGGGATGAGAGGCAGGCACGAGGGAAGTTCCTTTCAGGATGACATATCAAAAGTTGCGGCACTCACCTGGGCGCAAGCCCCACACGTCTCCGCACGCCGTTGAACTTTTTGCGCACAGAGCCGGTGAGTTTCTGAATGTCTTGCGCGGATTCCTGCCAGAGCGCGACCAAACGTTTGGGCTTCGCGAGCAGCAAGGCGCCGACATATGTGACGCTGCCGATGATGGTCATGCCGCTCATCGCGGCCAGCGCATGCAAATGGAAAATGTTTTCAGCGAGGTATTTGAACACAAGCATCACCGCGGCCATGAGCAGCGTGCCGAGAAACGCCGGCATTTGCGGCGCGAGATATTCGCGCCAGCCGCTGATGCTCACTTGCTTGAGCAGATTCACCATGAGGAACATCACGATGAAGGAAACGATGACCACCGCGATCGCAACGCCGACGATGCCGTATTGCACGCCGATATAACACGCGACCGCGAGCAATGCAAATTCCACCAAGCGCCGAAACGCGGAGTGGCGCACGAAGCCCGTGGCCGTGACTACGGAATTAAGAAACGGATCAATCGAACGCAGCACGCCGGCCACACACATGATTTGCAGCGGCAAAACCATGGACAGCCACTTCGCGCCAAACACGATTTCGACAAACTCGCGCGCGACGATCATCATGCCGATGAGCAACGGATAACTCACCAACGACACCACGAGCACCGCTTTCTCAAACCCGGCCCTGACTTTTTCCGGATGATCTTGCACGCGGGAGAAGGCGGCGAACATGACGGAGTTGATCGAGCGCGTAATGCGGCGTTGCGGCAGGCGCATCAAATCAAAAGCTTTAGTATAATAGCCGAGTTGCTCCGCGTTCAAATAACGGCCGATGATAAAGTAATCGACGTTGTCCGCCAATTCGCGGCACATGTTGCGAATAAAAATCCAGCCGCCGAAGCGAAACAAATCCTTGCTGGCTTGAAAATCAAACTTGAGCGAAGGCCGCCAATGCGCGGCACGGGAAGCAAGCACGGCAGAGAGGGAAATAGAAATGATCTTGCTATAGATCAAACTCCACACGCCCAGGCCGGCGAGCGCCATGCTCACGGAAGAAACAATCTCGACGAAGCGTTCGATGATTTGAATTTTCGCTTGCGCGCCGAAGTTCATTTGCCGGTCGAGCATGGTGGTGCCGGGATTCGAAAAGCAATCGAGCACCATGTAGAGCGCAATCGCGGGCATGATCGCTTGCAAACGCGGCTCGTGAAAATAATCCGCCAGATAAGGCAGCGCGAGCATGACAATGCCGAACAGCGTCAGCTTGAAGAGGAAGTCCATAATGAAGAGCGTGTTGACGTGCTCTTCGCGCACTTCTTCGCGGCGTTGCACCAAGCCCAGGTTGAATCCAAATTCGCCGAGCTTGGTGGCAAAGCCGATGATCATCGTCCCCATTTGCACCAAGCCGAAATCCGAGACTTCCAGCAAGCGCGCGAGTGCCACGCTGCCGAAGAACTGCATGAACGTGCCGCTGAATTTCGACATCGTCGCGTACAAAATGCCGAGCTTGGCTTTTTCAGAAACGCTTTGAGGTTGTTGGGGCATGATATGGTTTTAAGTTTTTGCCTTGAATGTTGACATTCGTGCGGAAAATTTTATCTTGGTGCCGGCAAAGAACATTTAACGGTGATAGATTTTATGACCAAGCAAGAGTTAATTGAATACTGGCTAATAACTGCAGAGCGCGATTTTAAATCGGCGAAATCATTCTTTAAAACAAAGAAGTATGATTGGTGCTTGTTCGCCGCACATCTCATGATCGAAAAAGTCCTGAAAGCTTTTTGGGTTCGAGATGCCACTAAACCCGTTCCCTATATTCATAATCTTACCAAATTGGCAAAAGAAACCACGCTGACTTTATCCGAGGAACACATCCAACTTCTTCAGGAAGTTCAAACATTCAACATTTTAACGCGATACCCTGATTACAAATTTGCGTTTTATAAACGCTGCACCAAAGAATTCACTTCTACGTGGCTACAAAAAAGCTCGGAGCTTTATCAATGGTTACTCTCCCAGATCAAATCAGAGCAAGCGTCTCAGAGTTGATTCGTCAACTCAATGCCAATGGCTTGCCTATTCGTCAGGCTTATATCTTTGGCTCATATGCAAAAGGACTACAAACGGAATGGAGTGATATTGACGTTGCGCTGGTCTCCGACAAATTTGAAGGTGATTTCTTCAACGACCGACGTAAAGTTATTCCATTTGTCATCAAGGTCGAGACCGATATTGAAGCCCACCCTTTTCATTCCGATGATTTCACTTCTGACAACCCTTTCGTCGAGGAAATTATCGCGACGGGTTTGCGCATCGCTTGAGAGTTTATTGCTGAAGCTTGGAAGAATAACATGACCAAACGAGAGCACATCAATTACTGGCTAATCACGGCTGCGCACGATTTATTGGAAAACCCCGAGATTGATTATGAATGCAAAGCTATGAAGCTTTGCACGAAAGAATTCACGCACCAGCAGTTCAACAAAGTCAAAGAGCTTTATCGCTACTTGATTTCATCGCTTCAATCTGCGTATGAACCAAGTTCGTAGTAGACCCTTATGAGTTTTGACTTTCTAAATCGGTAACCTCCTCCACGAGTTGTCATTCAG
>CAYNDW010000176.1:9686-10181 GCA_964395375.1 uncultured Cytophagia bacterium | reverse complement strand
CTGCACGTATGCCCACGAGCTGGGCGTCGCCCATAACATTCGACGAACTATTGTTCTCCTCCATCCTGCCCAACGAATCGCCGCAAGCAAATGCACAGTATCACTTTCCCCGCAAGTTAAGCGAAGTCGAAATCGGCTCGTGGCTCGCGCGGGCTTTATTAAATCAAAAAAGCTTTTTCGGCATGCGCCTGTTGCGCCGCGAACCGGAACGCGTGACGTATCAAGCTTATGCAGAAGAAGCCTCGGCGCGCGTGCTGCAACTCTTTCTTGAGAAGGCCGAGGGCAAGTGCGTGTATGGCGTGAAAAATCATTTTGCATTTACGCGGCTGCGTTGTAATTTACCTTTCGAACCACAGCTTTTGACTTTTTAAACAAAGAGGAGTACTTATGCCTGCCTATATCTCTACCTACGAAAAGCAATTGCTCCGCGAGATCAAAGAAACGCCCAAAGAATACCTTCCTAGCTTGCTTATCATTGTTCGCGTCTTTCGAGAA
>CAYNDW010000176.1:886-9676 GCA_964395375.1 uncultured Cytophagia bacterium | reverse complement strand
CTTTCGATTAAGTGTGGTATTGAATTCCGCGGAAGTCAGTGTTCGGCAAGGCTGGTAAGAAATGCTGGCCGGTGAGACTCGGCCGGTGTCCGAGTTATGGGAGGGCATCGATGCCGAATGAGCCGCGCAAACAAATTCAAATTGAGTACACGCCGGAACTCAAACGTAACTTGAGAGGTCTGGCAAAGAAATATCGCCACGTTCGCTCGGATGTTCAACCTGTCATTGATCGTTTGGCTGCGGGAGAGAGTCTTGGGGATCAAGTTCCTAGGATCGGGTTTACAGTTTTTAAGGTGCGAATTCCAAACCGCGACATTCGCAAAGGCAAACGCTCTGGCTATCGTCTCCTCTACTACATCAAAACTCCCACCAAAATCATTCTCGTTACTCTCTATTCCAAACTTGAGCAAGCTGATGTTTCGGCTGCGCGGATTCATCGCATCCTCGCTGAGTTTGAAGCACAGTAGGTTCTCAGTTGATTTTGATTTCGACCACGGCATTTTTCGACCACGGCATTCAAGGAAGGATCAAAGCATGCGTGTTCCTCTCGCGGCCATAATCTGTCTGTTCAGCTTCTTTAAAACAGCCCACGCGCAACCGCGCGCGTTGCCGCTCTTGCCCGACAGCATCGTCGCCGCGTTGAGCCACGAGCTTTCGGGCGAACAGGCAAAGCGCAATCTCGAATATCTCGCGCGGCATCATCGCATGCGCGGCTCGCAAGGGTTTCATGCCGCGGCAAATTTCATTGCCGAGCAGTTGCGCGGTTACGGTTTGTTGGAAGTGAAGCTCGAACAACTTCCGGCGGACGGCAAAACTTTTTATGGCCCGCAGAAGGCGCGCAAAGCGTGGGATGCCGAGTTCGCGGAGTTGTGGGAAGTGCAAAAGCAAAACGGCGCGTGGCAGCAAGTCGCGCGTTTGGCCAGTCGGGAAGCCATGCCCGTGTCGCTCGCGCAAGATAGCGAGAGCGGCGAAGCACTCACGGAACTGATCGACGTGGGCAACGGCACGAGCGAGAAAGATTATGCGAATAAAAATGTGCGAGGCAAACTCGTGCTCGTCGCGGCGCAGCCCGGCGCGGTTGTCAAACTCGCGGTGAAAAAATACGGGGCCGCGGGCATTTTGAGCTACGCGCAGAATCAACGCACGGGTTGGTGGCGAGAGAATGAAAATCTCGTGCGCTGGGGACACTTGGATAGTTTCAGCGCCACGCCAACGTTTGCGTTTATGCTCTCGCTCAAACAAGCGCGCGCGTTGCAAGCGCGACTTGCCGCGGGCGAAACCATCACGCTGCATGCGCAAGTGCGCGCGGGCAAACACGAGGGCAATTATGAAGTCGTCACTGCGACGATCCCCGGCTTCGACGCAAAATTGAAAGATGAAGAGATCGCATTCAGTTGCCATCTCGATCATCAACTGCCCGGCGCGAACGACAACGCGAGCGGCAGCGTGGCGATTCTCGAAGTGGCGCGCACGTTTGCGCGGCTCATACAAAACGGCAAGCTCGCGCGTCCGAGCCGCACGCTGCGTTTCATTTGGCCGCCGGAAATCGAAGGCACGCACGCGCTGCTCAATGCGCGGCCCGAACTCGCGCAGCGCATCAAAGCCGTCATTCACATGGACATGGTCGGCGGCGGGCCGGAAACGAAAGCGATCTTTCACGTCACGCGCGGGCCGGCGAGTTTGCCTTCAGTGGTGAATGATATTGCCGAAACCATCGGCGCGTTTGTGAATGAACAGTCGCAAGCGTTCGCTTCCGGCCAAGAAACGAAATTTCCTCTGCTCTCGGTTGAAGGAGGGAAAGAAGCGCTGCAAGCCGACTTCGCGGAGTTCACGATGGGCAGCGATCACGAAGTTTATACCGATGCATGCTATGGCATTCCCGCGATTTATTTGAACGACTGGCCCGATCGCTACATTCACACGAACTTCGATACGCCCGCGAACATCGATCCCACGAAATTAAAACGCGCGGCCTTCATCGGCGCGGCGAGCGCGCTCGTGCTCGCCAACCTTTCTGCGAGCGAAGCGCCGCGGCTTTGGCAAGCGATGCAACCGCTCGCATTGCGGCGCACCGCTACGTTGCTGCAACGCCGCGCGGCTTCATCCAAAGAAGAAGCGAATGCCATGACGCGTTTTCATCTCTGGCATGAGCGCGCATTGTTCGAATCGCAAGCGCGCTTCATGGTTATTCCCGCGAGCGTGCGGCGCGAGGCCGAAATTTTTTATGCGCAGCTTGAAACGCTTGTCGGCAAACCTCTGGCAATCGCATCCGTGCAAGGCGAGGGCCGCCTCATCTTCCAACGCACGGAAAAATTCAAAGGCCCGCTCTCGACGTTTGGCTATGATTATTTCACGGATCATTTAAGCAGCGAAGCGGCGAGCGCCGTTCGGCTCTTGCAATATCGCGGCGAGCGCGGCAGCGGCGGCGAGTATGCGTATGAGGCTTTGAACTTCGTGGACGGCAAGCGCAACGCGCAAGAGATTTTCGACGCGCTTGCCGCGATTTACGGCGCAGTGCCGATGGAAATGATCATGGAATATTTGCGCGCATTGGAGAAGATCGAAGTGGTGCAGCAAATCAAATAACCGATCCGGAAAAGGAGAGAACATGCCCAAGCCCAGCGCCATCATGAACCTCGAAAAGGGAGAAAAGTTTTATAAGTTTTTTTTCTTTCGCCCGCAAGCGGGCCGGCATATCCAATTTGAATATCGCGTCTTCACCAAGTTGAAGGCCGACGGCAAGCTGGAGTTGACGGCTTACAATTTTAAGGTGGTCGACGGCCAACCGCACAAAGGCGAGGTGCTCAGCTCTTCGGAAGTTCCGCCGGAGCAGTTGCTGGACCTCATTCGCGGCGTGATGCGCAGCACGAACACGCTGCCGCACGAGTTCGAAGAGCTCGATCTCTCCCGCTTTGCAACGGTGCAGGAGCAGATCGATTATCTGAAAGCACAAGGCCGCGGCGAAGTGAGCTATCTGCATTAACGCAATCACGGCATGAAGATCGTCGCGGTATATTTGCGCGCGTTGGAGAAGATCGAAGTGGTGCGAAGCCTCGAGTAAGAAGATGGAAGAATTTGCATTTGATTCTGAAGCGGGCATTCTGTATGCTTCAAGCAATGATACGGCCCAATATTTTTGAAACGAGGATGAACATGAAGAAAAACGGCGTTCAGTTTTTAGTCGATCAAAACGGCGACAAAACCGCGGTGCTTATTGATTTGAAGAAACACCGCGAGCTTTGGGAAGACCTTTACGATCTTATGATTGTTGCCTCGCGGCGAAAAGAGCCGCGGGTCGAATGGAAACAAGCCAGGCAACGACTTCTCACCAAGACCAAGCGCGCACATGCCTGAGTGTCGCATCGTCCTTGCCAGAAACACCGAGAAGGAGATTGCGCACATGCCTAACGCGCTTCAAATAGCAATAGCGAAAGCTATCGACAAGCTCGCTTCGAATCCTCATCACCACGGCAGTAAAAAGCTGCGCGGTTCGAACAACGTTTATCGTGTTCGTGTCGGCGATTATCGGATCATTTACGAGATCAAAGCGCACGAAAACGTGGTCGATGTCGCGCATGTCCGCCACCGGCGTGAAGCCTACGATTAATTTTCGCCCTTAAACTGTACAATGTCCGATCTGCAACTCCACTTCCGCGAATACGGCGCGGGCGAAAACACGCTCGTAATTCTGCACGGCGTGCTCGGCTCCGCGCAGAACTGGCACCGTGTGGCCAAAGCGCTCGGCGAAACCATGCGCGTGCTCGTGGTGGATCAACGCAATCACGGCGGCTCGCCGCACACGGCGACGCACACGATTGACGACCTGCGCGAAGACCTCAGAGATTTTTTCGAGCAACAAAAACTCACGCGCGCTTTCGTGCTCGGGCATTCGATGGGCGGCATGGCGGCGATGGAGTTTGCGTTTCATTATTCCGAGCGCGTGCGCGGCTTGATTATCGAAGACATTGCGCCGCGTTCGTATCGCAGCTCTTCGGTGGAGATTATCGCCGCGCTCGCGCAGTTGGATTTGACGACGCTCGCCTCGCGCCAACATGCGGACGAAGAGTTGTCGCGTTTGATTCCCAACGAAGTCGTGCGGCAATTCGTGCTCACCAATCTCGCGCGCAATGCCGAGGGCGCGTGGCAATGGCGCATGAATATCGCCGCGCTCGCCACGTATCAGCATGCGCTCGCCACCTACGAAGCGCCGTTGCACGCGCGTTTCGAGGGCGAGACGTTGTTCATTGGCGGCATGCGTTCGGAGTTTCATATCGATCATTTTCAGGATCTCATTCTCCATCACTTTCCCGCTAGCCGGCTCGAAATGATTCCCGAGGCCGGACATTGGTTGCACTTTGAAAAGTGGGAATTGTTCGTCGCGCTCGTGCGCAGGTTTGTCGAGCATGGCCTTATGGAATTTGGCGATCAAGATCGGTAATCAAACGAGCCTTCCAGTTTCCTGTCATTCAGGAGGAATCTTTTTACTCGCTGGAGATGCTGCCGAGCGCTTAAAAGGATTCCTCCTGAATGACAGCATTAGAGGTGCGCGGTGGAACCTATTTTGTGCTCCGAGTAGTAGATAGTCAAATTTCATTTACTTATCTTGATTAACGAGGAGGTTGTGAATGCGAGTTGATTGCAAGCGCGTGTGGCTGATGTTGCTCGTGATCGCGCCGGTTGCGTTGGAAGCGCAAAATGCGGCGAACGGCAAGTCGTATGGAGAGATCGCGGAGAAGATTACAAAGGCGGCGCTGCGCACGGATCATGCGTATCAATTGCTGCGCGAAGTCACCGCGCTCGGCCCGCGTTTGAGCGGTTCGCCGCAAGCCGCGGCCGCAGTGGAACTCACGCGGCAGATGATGGCGCGCTTGCAATTCGCGAACGTGCGCTTGCAACCGATCATGGTTCCGCATTGGGTGCGCGGCCCGAGTGAAGAAGCGGCGATCATCAACTCACCCTCGCAGGGCAACGTTGCGCTGACGGTTTGCGCGCTCGGCGGCAGCATTGCGACGCCGGAGCTGGGCCTCGCCGCGGAAGTGGTCGAGGTGAAATCGTTTGAAGAGTTGCGCGCTTTGGGCAAGAAGGCCGCGGGCAAAATTATTTTCTTCAATCAGCCATTCGACCCCGCGCAATTCGAAACCTTTGCGGGTTATGGCGGCGCGGTCAATCAACGCGGCAGCGGCGCGATTGAAGCAGCGAAGGCCGGCGGCGTGGCCGCGCTCGTGCGTTCGATGACGCCCGGCCTCGACGATTTTCCGCACACGGGCGGGATGCGCTATGCCGATGACGTTCCGAAAATTCCCGCTGCGGCGATTAGCACGTTGGATGCGGAATTGTTGAGCAAAATTCTCGCGCACGATAAGGCCGTGAACCTGCGTTTGAAACTCACCTGTCAAACTCTGATCGATGCGCCTTCGGCAAATGTGTTGGGAGAATTGCTTGGCTCGGAAAAACCCGAGGAGGTGATCGTGATCGGCGGGCATCTCGATAGTTGGGACAAAGGCACGGGCGCGCATGATGACGGCGCAGGCTGCGTGCAATCTATCGAGGCCGTGCGTTTGCTCAAGATGCTCGATTTGAAACCCAAGCGCACGATTCGCGCGGTGATGTTTATGAATGAGGAGAACGGCTTGCGCGGCGGGATTGAATATGCGCGCGAGGCGAGAGAGAAAAAAGAGCAGCACGTGGCTGCTATTGAATCGGATCGCGGCGGATTTGCGCCGCGCGGCTTTTCGGTGGAGAGTGATTCGACAACGTGGCTGAAGATCGCGGCATGGCGAACAATTTTCGAAAGCATAGGCGCGGAGCGCATCACGCGCGGCGGCAGCGGCGCGGATATTTCCGTGCTCGTGCGCGACGGTGTGCCCGGCCTCGGTCTCGTGCCGGAATCGCATCGCTATTTCGATTATCATCACTCTGACAACGACACGATTGACAAAGTTCATCCGCGCGAACTGCAGCTCGGCGCCGCGGCCATGGCGATCATGGCGTATTTGATTTCGGAGGAGTTCTAAACGTGGGGTAATGGATTGGTGGATTGTTGGAGTGATGGATTGTTGGGAGTGAGCTTTACATCACTCCACAACTCCATTACTCCCTGCGATGAGCGGAAAGGAAAATGAATGATGAAAGCTTTCGCTGTTCCCATCAAAGTGCGAAACTGGTTGAACCAGTTTTTGCCGCCGGAAGAAAGAGGCGAAGATTTTGTTTGCGAAGCTATCGTGGATTCGGGCGCAATAAACCTTTCTTTGCCTGCGGAAGCGATTGAGCAATTGAAACTCAAACAAGCGGGCACAAAACGCGTTTATACGGCGGATGGCGGCGAGCATCACTATCGCCTTTTCGGTGTTGCGGAGCTTGAAGTACAAGGGCGCTCTTGTCGCACCGAGGCAATCGAACTTCCACGCGGCACGGCGCCGCTGCTTGGCGCGATTCCGCTGGAACAAATGGATTGGCACATTTCACCGTTGGAGATGAAGCTTCTCCCCAATCCCAAATCGCCGCACGAGCCGCTGCTGCCGCTCGTAGGTTTTACCACTTCATAAATAAAACACTCGCGCCTGCACAGAAAGCAATGGCATCCAAAATCTTTTTCTGCGCGCGAACTTGATTCGTGTGCAAGCTCATCGCGCGTTTGCCTTTTTCATTTCAACATCGCTCCGCCTCTTCTCTTGATTTCTTCGACGGGAATAATCTGCCCCTTGCCGATGCCCGGACATTTCAAACTCTCCCAATCCCACGAGATCCGATCTTGCAAAACCTGCGGCCAAAAGGGATATGCGCGACATTGCTCGGGCCGCGCTTCATAGACCGAGCATTGCATTTTTTCATTTAAAAAAATACAAGCTTCGCCTTCGCCGTCTTGCAAAACATATTTGCCAAACTCGCGGCGCAAATAGCGTTTGCGAAATTGCGGCGTGGGCAAGCGCAGAAACGTGGCGAGGCGATGAATCTCCTCGCCGCTCACATGCACCTCGCCTTTTTGATTGCAGCACGCGCCGCAATTGGGCTGACATTCGAAGCGCAGCCCGTCTTGCCAAAATTCTTGGGGCATTCGTTGCTCTCTTTGTTCGTTTAAATATTCAGCAAGCCCTCCCTCCATTGTCATTCTGAAAGAACCTTCCCTAGCACTCGGCACGCGCCTCCATCAAACAGATTGCGTCTCAAGCACTGGGGAAGGTTCTTAGAGGGCATTTGAAAAGTCCGAGCACCCAACAATTCCCCCCTTGAGGGGGGTTAGGGGGGTGTTCTCCAGCACAAGTGAGGTCTCAAAACTCATAAATGCGTTATCGCAGAGCGAGCAAACCACAAATCTGTACTATGTTGGTGGCTTGTGCTGCGATGACACCCCCCTCAAGGGGGGACTTTTCAAATGCCTCTTGCAGAATGACAGTCCGAGGAGCGGGGCAAACCTCGACACGAAACGTTGTAATATAAATTTGCCCTCACCGCGCCGCTTCAACTCCCAATCCCGGCCCTTCCGGCAAAAGCAATTTGCCCTCGCGCACTTGCGCGCCGCGATACGGGTCGTGTTTGATTAAAAGATTCCCGTCCAAATCCGCCCAATCCACGAGCGGGGAAAGATGCGCCGCGGCGGTGATGCCGAGCGAACTTTCGACCATGCACCCGAGCATGATCTTCAAGCCCAAACAACGCGCGAGATGAATCATGCGCAAGCTTTCTTGCAAGCCGCCGGCTTTCATCACTTTGATATTGATGCCGTCATACGCCTGCGCGAGTTGCGGAATGTCGGCCACGGTGCGCACGTCTTCATCGGCCACGAGCGGCAGCGGCGAACGTTCGCGCAACCACGCCACATCATCGAGGCGGCCCGCAGGCATGGGTTGCTCGACAAACTCCACGCCCATTTGCGCGAGCCAGGAAATTTTTTCCAGCGCTTGTTCCCGATCTTTCCAGCCTTCATTGGCATCCACGCGCAACGTCGCGTTCGTCGCCTCACGCACGGCCTGCATAATCTCCTCATCGTTCGCGCTGCCGAGTTTTATTTTGAGAATGGGAAACTCAGACGCGGCGCGAATTTTTTCTTGCATGGCCTCGGGCGTGTCGATGCCGATGGAATAACTCGTCACCGGCGCTTTCTCGCGATTCAAACCGAGAAAGCGATACAGCGGCACGCCGAGCTTTTTCGTGACCCAATCCATGAGCGCAATATCGAGCGCGGCTTTCGCGGCGTATTGCCCTTCCGCGAGGCCCTGAATCTGCGCGGCCAGCTCGTGGAATTGCCACGGATCGGCATTTTGCAAAAGCGGCCGACTCGCTTCGAGAAATTCGCGAATGCTTTCGAGGCTTTCGCCATAGCGCACGTTATGCGCGGCCTCGCCATAGCCGGTCACGCCTTCGTGTTCGAGCGTGAGATAGTTATACTCTTTGTGATCCGCAGAGCCGCGCGCGATGGTCCACGTGTGTTTGAGTTCGAGGCGGCGGGAGGAGAGGGTTAGACGCATGATAGGCTCAGGTTGAAGTTTGATTTGCCACTTCTACTCGATCTGTCCTTCTGGGGGAATCTCTTTGAGCGCTCGGCAGTATCTCCAGCGATAATCAAACTCGCGCGCCAGTACCCTGTCATTCAGCAGAAATCTTTTTGAGCACTGGGCAGTATCGCCGGCGAGTAAAAAGATTCTTGCTGAATGACACCCGCGAGGGGAAAGGTGAAACCTTGCTTTCGTTCGGAGTAATAACGTCGTAGCGCTAGGCTGAATTTTTCTAGAAATTTTTTTTGGGGGCGTGGCCCCCAAGCCCCCGCGCTCGTTGTTCGCGCTCCGTGCGCTC
>CAYNDW010000176.1:0-876 GCA_964395375.1 uncultured Cytophagia bacterium | reverse complement strand
TTTACAAGAGGGCAAGGCTACCGCAAGCGCGGGAAAATTTTCAATTGAAAATTTAAAATGCTTTTGCGTTTCCTCCTTTGCTCTTTATCCTCTTTGGCTCCTTGCCGTTGACTCGTTGTTCTCGCTCCATTCGCTCGGCGCTTCGTCCCTCGCGCCGCGCTCATTCCGCTCAAACAACTCGTCTGCTCATAGGTAAAGCCGGAACGAGCTGCCAACTGACTACGGGAGGAAGACCGGGCGGAAGCCGATAAAGTCATAGCGGTCACTAGGATCGGCACCGTTGCGAAACGCGGAGCGGCAATACTGCGCACTGCCGAGCCAGTCGCCGCCGCGCAACACCCGGGCCGAACCTGCTTCCGGCCCAGTGGGATCTACGACTGTTCCTTTCTGTTTGCACTCCGCATAGTACTCCTTGCCATACCAATCTTCGCACCATTCATATACGTTGCCGTGCATATCATAAAGCCCCCACGCATTCGCCGGGTAACTTCCCACGGGCGTGGTTTTCTTCAAATACCTGCCTCGGGGAAAATTTTTGTATGGATAGTTGCCGTTGTAATTGGCCTGGTCTGTGGTCAAGTTCGCGCCGGTGTTGAACGGCGTTGAAACATCCCCCCTGCCCCCCTTCGAAGGGGGAATTTCGGCGCGGCAGGCATATTCCCACTCGGCTTCGGTGGGCAAACGACAACCCAGCCAGCGGCAAAACATCACAGCCTCATACCAATTAACATAAAGCGCGGGCTGGTTGTCTTCGCTCGAAGATTCCTCGCGCACTGCGCGATGATTCGGGTCAAACAGCTCGTACAGCTTGTTGGTGATTTGACCGCGGCTCATCAAAAAGCCGCGCACTTGCACCGGGTGCTGCGTCTCGTCATC
>CAYNDW010000175.1:0-10193 GCA_964395375.1 uncultured Cytophagia bacterium | reverse complement strand
GGCGATGACGAGGAACTGCGCCTGCAGGCGCTCTATGCCCTGAGCCAGCACGACGATCCGAACACGGTGCAAACATTGACGAGCCTATTGGCGACAGAAACAAATGCAAAGATTCGCCAAAAGATCGTTTATCTCTTCAGCAATCTCAGCGATGACGCGGCGACCGCAACGTTGAGCCGTGTTGCCACGAGTGATCCCGATGCCGGGGTGCGCAAGAGCGCGGTGTATGCGATCGGCAATCGCAGCAGCACTACCTCCGTGCCGGCGCTCATTCGCATCGCGAAAAACGATCAAGACCCCGAAGTCGCACAAGCCGCGGTTTACGCTTTTGCCAATCAAAATTCGAGCGAAGCCACCAACGCGCTCATCGAATTGCTGCAAACTGCAACTTCGCTTAAAGTCCGCCAAGCCGCGTTGCATTCGTTGAGCAACACCGGCCAGCCGGAGGCCTTGCCGGTGTTGGAAAAAATCGCACTCCAAGACGCCGATTCGAAATTGCAAGAGACCGCGGTTTACGCCATTGCCAATTTCGGTTCGGAGGCCGCGCTCAAATCCCTGCAAGGAATTTTTGCGAAGAGCACGAATGTGAAAGTACGGCGCGCAACGGCCTATGCGATTGCAAATACCGGCTCACCCGCAGCCGCGACGTTCTTGGCGACTTCCGCGCTTAAAGAGCCGGACGATAAAACCGCGGAAGCGTTGGTCTATGCCATCGGCAATCTCGGCGCGGATAATGCCGTGGACGAACTGCTCAAGCTTGTGGCGAATGCGCAAGCGCCTTCCGCGCGCAAAGCGGCGTTATATGCCATCGGCAACTCTGGCGGAACAAAGGCCGTAGAAGCGCTCGCGCAAATCGCTTCCACTGCAACTGACGAAGAGCTGCAGAAAGCCGCGGTATATGCCATTGCCAATGCCGGCGATCAAAAAGCCGTGACCGCGCTCACGGCGCTTATGCCGAAGCTCGTAGCCATCGAGGCGCGCCAAGCGGTCGTTTATGCCTTGGGCAATACCGGCGAAGATTCCGCAATTTCTACGCTGTTGCAGGTCGCGAGCAAAGATGCAAGCCCGAAAGTGCGCGCCGCCGCAGTCAATGCGCTCGGCCAAATCGATTCCCCGAAAGCCAAAGAAGCTTTGTTAAAAATCATTCGTGGAGAAAAACAATGAAAAGTATTCGCTCGATTCTGCCTCTCGTTCTGCTTTTAATCAGCGTGCCTGCTTTGGCGCAAAGCTCCAGTGAAGCGCGCGCCAAAGCGCGTGAAGATTCCGCGCGAGCACGGCGCGCCCAAATTGATCTCGAACGCGAAATGCGCCGTGGCCATAGGCCCGCGACCTTGTTAGAAATGAATGCGCGGGAGTTGGAGGCCCGTGCGCACGCCATGGCCGAAGCCGAGCTTGCCGGCGGTGAGGCGCTCGAGGCCGAAGAGTTAGAACCTCGCGCCCATCTTGCCGCGGAGCTTGCCGGCAAAGCCGTTGCAGGAATTGATTGGGAAAGATTGTCCGGAGAGTTTGAGCATCTCGGCGAGGCGTTTGAGCACATGGCCCTTCCCGGCCTCGCAGGGTTGGAAGGCTTGCGCGGGCTGGCAGCATTGGAAGGCCTTTCCGCGCTTTCGGATATTTCAACTTTTCCCACCATCGCGTCCATGCCAGCCATTCCGCCGATTGGCCCGTTGCCGCCCATGCCGGCCCTTGCGGGAGGACGATTGCCGGGCGAATGGTATGGCGCGTCGCGACAATATCGACAATACTTGAGCGAAGACGAGCAAACGCGCCTCAACGCCTTGCGCTCGTTGCTCAATAACGACGAAAAGCTGGCATTGCCGGAAGTGAAGAATCTGATGCAAGAGCAAAACTGGGCCATGCGCGCTGCCGCGTTGGAGATGTTGGGAAACATTGAAAGCCGCGAGGCCGTGAGTATTTTGCGCGCGGCGTTGCAGCGCGAAACGGATAGTCGCGTCAAGCGCGCGGCGATTCGCGCTTTGTCCCAACATGATTCACCGGAAGCACGCGAAGCGTTGCGCGCGTTGTTGCAGAAGTAGGGCGGACGAAGGGATAGTCGCTTCAACAGATTGCAGAACTCTCAACGCGAATGCTGCAAGCGGGGCAATTCAAAGAACGAGGGAACCTGAATTTCACACTAATGATCTCGCTCCCCCTAATCTGATGCTGAAGCATCAGATTAGGAGATGCAAGCCCCCGCAAGCGGGGCTGCCACCCAATGCGTGAAAGCGATCTTTAGATCGCTTTCACCTTTTAGCCTAATGCTTACAGCATCAGGCGGAGGTTGGCGGGAGCACGAATGCAAAATCTCTAGAAAGGAAATCTAACCATGCGCGATTTTTGTTTTTGATGTTCCCCTCACTCAACTGATTGCACGCTATCTCCCCATGTCGCCAAAAAGCGAATCACCTGCTCGATCTCTTCTTCTGAAAGCTTCTCGCCAAACGGGGGCATCTCTTCCTCGCCTTCTTCGATAACGCCTTGACGAATGATTTCGCGCACGTGCTCCGCGCCTTTGCGTTGCACGAGGCCGCGCAGCTTGGGCCCAAACATGCCGCCCGTGCCTTCTTCGCCGTGGCAGCGGCTGCATTGCACCTCGCGATCTCTGCCAAAGCCGAGGAAGATCAACTGGCCGGGGTCTTTGAGATGCGCGGGCGGCTCGGCCTCGCACGCGAGAAGCAGGAAAAGCATTGAGAATTGAAAATTGAGAATTGAAAATTTAAAATTCATTGCCGCAGATCGACTTTTTTCAAGCAAAGTGAAACCGCGAATGAGCGCGAAGTGACGCGAATGAAAACCATTCGCGCGCATTCGCGTTTATTCGCGGTTGAAAACGGATTCAATTCAAAAACTTCCACCAAAAGCCCCACCGAAAAACGCGGCCGGGATGCGGCACGCCCGCGCGGAGGTCGAAGCGCTCGTCCAACAAATTTTCCCACGAGAAGAAGAGCGCGCCCTCGCCATAGAGAATGCGGAGATTGAAATCAACCGTGGTCGCAGCTTTCGTCGTTTCAAACGCCGGCAAAGTCGAAGTGGCCGCAAACACGGGCGCGCGCCGTGCTCCGAGATAATTCACGGAGAAACGCGGCAAGGCCTCAATCGTTTTTTCAAACAAAAGCAGCCGCGTTTCAAGCGAAGCGCGGCCGTAACTTTCGGGCTGATGCCAAAACCAAAAATGCTTTGCGCTCGCTCGTTGCGCAAGCGCGCCGTGAATGCTCGCGCGCCAACGCGGCATGGGTTGCCATGCTAAACTCATTTGCGCGCCCAAGGCGTTGCGCGTGCGGTTGCGAGAGCGAAGCTGCGAGCGATATGAAACCATCACGCTGTCGCCGAACTCCGGAAACGCGGTGCGCGTGCTGTCCGTAGCGTAAAGCAATTCGCGCTGCCATGCGGCATTGCCGAGCGTCAACTGCATTGCGAGCTTTGAAAACTCCGCGCGGCCGCCGATTTGCGCATGCTGCAAACGCACGGCTTGCAGCTTTTCGTTGCGCGCGAGATACGGCAACGCATTATCGCGCTCCGCGAGCGCGGGCGGAATTTGATAAAGTCCGAGCTTGGCCCATAACAGCTTTTCTTTCTCGGGTTGATAAAAGCCCGCGAGCGCAAGGCTATAACCCGTGGGCCAATTTTGTTTATGGCGCAACTGTCCCGCGCTTTGCAGCCACAGATGCGCATTGAAACGCAGCGCAGCCTGCAGCGCTAGTTCTTCATAAAAACGCGAGCGCGTAAAAATGCTTGTGCTGCGCACTTCTTCGCGGCCCACGCGCGCATGAATTGAAAGTGCAAAGCGTTCGCGTTGCCGTTGCCAAATGCCCTCGCCGCCCCAATCGCGCAGACGATGACGCACGAGTCTCGCGGTATCGAACAACTCTTCTTTTATCTGCCAAGAAAAAAGCCGGAGCGCAAAAGCATGCGCGCGTTCCAATTCCACGCCGTGATACAGCCGCTCTTCTTTATGGCGCGCGTTCGTCAGCTCGGGCTGTTCTTCCAAAAAGAACGGCACAGCGATGCCCGCTTGATTGCGCGAATTGAAATGGCGATAACGCACGCGCCAACTTTGCTTGAGGCGATAATCAAACTTGCCCATCGCCTTGTGACCGTCATAAGGCAAATCCACATACTGGCCGCCGGAGGTGCTGAAGGGCGCATGCAGCGCGCCCGTGAGGCGTTGGCGGAACGCGCGGCTGAAATTCACGCGCACGGCGTCCGCGCCAAACGGGCCTTTGCTGTATTCCGCGGAAGAAAGCGGCTGCGAAAAATTTATGGAGTCGCCGGCCAACGCGAAGCTGCCAGGCTCGCCATATTGCGACAACAACCAATCCGGCGTGCTCGACAACGCGCTCCTCATGTTATCCGCCTCGGGCAAACTCGTGAAATCAACATTGCCATACACACCAGGAATCCACCACACGCTATCGACCATCGTGGTGATGACGCGACTCGGCAATTCGCCCGCGGCAATATAACGCGGCCAACCCACTTCGCCGGTCACCAGCGGAATGAGCGGCAGTGTCTCCGCGAGCACTTGCGTTTGATCTTGCAACAAATGCTCTGCGCGTTGCGCGGGCGTGAGCACGAACGCGGCGTTGGGCATTTTAAAATAGAACGCCGGTTTGGGCGCACGCGCGTGCGAGGAATCGCTTGCGAGCGAATCAAACGCGGACGCAGCGAGAGAGTCCGCCATCCGTGTGCGCCTCGTGCTCGTCTGCGTGGAGTCGGTCAAAATCTGAATGACGTCGATCTTGACTTGCGCGCGCGCGCTACAAACGAGCAGGATCAGCAGCAACAGCGCGCGGCGCAGCATCACGTTCGGAAAGGTTTTGAGCACGTGGCAGGTTTCGAAAGAGGGTTAGTGATTGCAAACGCGGAATGAGAATGGGCAGCAGCACCGCGAAGAGCGCAGTGTTCGTTACTAGATGAATGACATAAAAATAACTGCCGAAGGCGAGCCGCGCCAGAAAGCCTGCGAGTCCGAGTTGCACCGCGAACACGTCGGCCAGCGTCGTGGCGAGATCAAACACGAGCGTGAGAAAAAATCCAATGCCGCCAAAGAGCCAAGCGCGCGGTGTGCGAGATTGCGCGAGCTTGCGCACAACACCTCCGGCAAATCCGCTGAACGCCATCGACAAAACTTGCGCGACAAGCAACGGCGGCGAGGCCGCGCCATAGGGATTGAAGAACGAATACAAAAACTCGCCAATTGCGCCGGCAACGAATCCGCCAAGCGGGCCGAGCATGTAGCCCGCTAAAAAAAACGTCACCGTCAACGGCTCCACGTTCGGCAAAAAAATCAGCGCGAGCTTGAGTCCAATCGCAAGCGCGATAAAAATGGCGAGGGTCACGAGCTTGCGCACTTGCCCCATCAAGCCGCCTTCGCCACGCTATTTTCCGCCTCGGCGGCTTCGAGCAACGCGATGAAATCTTCGGGCGAGGTGCAGGTCACCAAACCGCCGCGCAAAGTTGCCGCGCCGCGAATCTCGGAAATATATTTCACCACGTGCTTGCGAAACAAAATCAGGCCATATTCACCGTCGTAATAATCGAGCATCAATTTCAAATGGCGGCGAATGAGCGCGGCCTTTTCGAAGAACGTCACCTCGCTGCGGTCCTTGCGTGAAAAAATCCACGGATTGCCGATGGCCGCGCGGCCGATCATCACACCGTCGCAGCCCGTGTGCTGCTTCATGCGCGCAATGTCGTCCACGCACTTCACGTCGCCGTTGCCGAGCACCGGTACTTTCACCGTTTGCTTCACTTCCGCAATCGCGTCCCAATCCGCGTTGCCGTCGTAGGCCTGCGACTTCGTGCGGCCATGCACTGCGATCAAAGATGCGCCGTTGTCTTCGAGCATCTTCGCGACCGTGAGATAATTGCGCGTTGGAAAATCCCAACCAAGACGAATCTTGCCCGTGACCGGAATCGAAAGCTCGTGCGAAAGTCGATTGAAGATGCGGCCGATTTTCTCCGGCTCTTTCAACAAGCCCGCGCCCGCGCCGCGCCCTGAAACTTTCGCAACCGAGCAGCCCATATTCAAATCCATAATCGTCGGCCCAAGCTGCTCCGCTTTCTTGCACGCTTCGACGATGAGATCTTCATCGCTGCCGAACACTTGAAACGTCATCGGAAATTCCGAAGCATCGTATTCTAACAAGCGCATGGTCTTTTCATTGCCGTGCATGATGCCGTCTACGGACACGAACTCCGTATAGCCCATCGCGCTGCCGAAATCGCGCGCGATCATGCGATAGGGCAAATCCGAAAATCCCGCCATCGGCGCGAGAATGATGTCGCCGTAAATCGGAATCTCGCGCACGTAGAAGTGCGGCGTGTGAGGAAGTTGTTTGATCGTTGCGGTCATATTGTGAAGTTTCATTTGTCGATTCGCTGCCCCTCGAATGTGTCATTCAGAAGGAATCTTTTTCAGCGCTTGGCACAAAGCTCGGAGTTAAGTTTGATTTTGCGTATGAACCCATCTTTCATAAGAGATGGTCTGACGAATAATGTTTTGATCATACCAGTCTGCAAACTCAGAGGCTATCGCTGGTTGATTCTCAAATAACAAACCTTGCTGCAAGCTGTTCACACCTGAGAGTTTTGTAATCCCAATAATGACGTGATTACGATCTACTATAAACATATCAAAGCCTGTCGGTGGCTTTAAATCCAACAAGTAAATTTCGGCTAGGTCACTTACTCCAAATTTTTTGTATGTAGATAACCGACGATCGATACCATCATAGAAGTCTTTTGTTGCCTTTTCAAAATCGACGACAAGTGCTGCCTCATATTTTATTGGAACACCACTCTGTTTGGATTCACGCAATTTTCGCGCGATCGCTTCAGCAAACTCAGGAGGTGCCTTTGTGCTCTTCCCTATTACTAGAGCTCTAATTTGACTCTGTGCAGTGTTAGCGAGTCTTATCGCAGTCCCATAGACTTCATTTTGACCAACTAATTGATGGCATCCAATCGAGCCTGTGAGCAGTTTCGAAACAATGCTTAAATGCTGCTCGAGTCTCCTAAATCTGATAACCCTTTCGATTCCAAGCCCTATTGATAAAGTTGCTGTCGTAAGCAAGATCAGATAAAGTATCTTGTCATCATTCTTTGCGTAATCCGCTATACCAATCACTAAACCCACTACACCAACAAGAACGAGAGATAGAGACGAAATATGATCAAATAATTTTTCGAACCAGGTCATTGAATTCGCTCACTGGCAATGAGTAAGTAGATGTTCTTTTGCTATACTAAAAATTCTCTAACTCTAAATCAATATAATCATCACAGCAAAACGATACAAGTTTAGCTTGGCAAGATTGCCATCAAGCTCGGATTGGTAAATTCTCATAAAGCCCGAGAATCGCCTCCGCAAATCCCGCCCAGCTCAACGCATGCCTGCGCTGCGCAATATTGCGCGAGAAGCTTTCGCGCAAACGCTCTTCAAAATGTTTTCGAATCAAACCCGCCAACGCTTTTGGCTCGTGCGAGCGTAAAATCAAACCGGTCACGTTGTCTTCCACCATCTCCGCCAGCCCGCCCACATCCGTTGCAATCACCGGCAAATTGAAATTGAACGCAATCTGCACGATGCCGCTCTGCGTCGCGGATTTGTAAGGCAGCACACAAACCTCCGCGGCAGAAAAGAACGTCGGCACCTCCGCATCGTCGATATAACGAATGAACAGCTTGCAGCGCGCACGCACTTGGACTTCATCAATCAACGCCTCGTACTTCGCAAAGTCGCCGTACATTTCGCCCGCGATCACCACGCAATACTCGTCGGAGAGATGCGCCGTCGCGCGAATGAGCGTGTCGAGGCCTTTATAATCGCGAATGAAACCGAAGAAGAGCACGATGCGCTTGTTATGCGGCAAGCCTAATTTAGCCCGCGCCTCTGCAGATGGAATGGCTTCGCCGAAGTGATCATAAATCGGATGCGGCTTGAGCACGTATTGCGCGTTACGTAGCGCAGGCCTCTTGCCTGCTGCAAACAAGAGGTCTGCGCTACGTTTCTCCACGTCGGGCAGAAATAGTTTGAGATCGCGCTCCACCGTTTTGCTCATCGCAATGAAACCGTCGTTGCGCCGCAGAAAGTAGCGAATGAGCGCAAGATCGCCGGGCCGCTTCTCGTGCGGAATCAAATTGTCGAGAATGCTAATGACGCGCGTACCGTGCTTGCGCAATCTCCCCGCGACCGTTCCCAGCGAGGGCGCAAAGAACGGCATCCAAAATTTCATCACGAGCAAGTCGGGTTTGAAATTTTGAATTACACGCGCGGTTTTGAAATACGAGAGCGGATTGATCGTATCCAAAACTTGCGCCGCCGAGATTTGATCCACACGATCCGAAGGCGTGACGTACTGCGTCGCGCCGGGGAACAACAAATCCGGATACTGCCGCGTGAACGTGAAGGCCGCGGCTTCGTGGCGCTTATGAAATTCACGAAAGAGCGAAGCATTGAATTGCGCGATGCCGCCGCGAAAGGGATAGAAGGTGGAGAGGTAGGCGATTCTCATATTCCCCCTTTGAGGGGGGTGTTGTCTGTGTCGGCAATTTCATCTCGATTCTGAGCGACACCCCCCTGGCCCCCCTCAAGGGGGGAATATTCTGACATGCTCTCAATGGCAGATAACACCGTTTCAACGCGCAGATCATTCATGCAATGCCGCGCGCGATTACACGTGTTTGCAAAATAGCAATCGCAGCCGGACTCGGGTTGAAGCATCACGCCGTTGCCGTAGAGTTCGAACTCGTGCGGATTGAAGATGTTGTTGAAGAGCACGAGCGGAATGCGCAAACCAATCGCAATGTGCATCATCATCGTCACCGGCGTGACGATCACGCGGCATTGCGAAGTGAGCGAGAGGAACTGTTGCAACGAGAACGTGCCGGGATAATGGGCCTCGGAGCTTTGTGCAAGGCGACGATTCTGTGCGTCCTCCGCCGGGCCGCCGAGCAGGAGTGGGAAATAATTCCTTACCTGCAATTGGCGAATGAGGCTGACCCAATACTCCTCCGGCCAAAGCCGCGTGAGCCAGCGCTCGCCGCAGCCCGTGTTGAGGCCGATAATTTCCCGTCCGCTTGCCATGTCATGCAAGCCGCGCCACATGTCCCTGTGCTTCGGATCGACTTCGAGCACATATGGTTCTTGTTGAAACTCAAAGCCGCAGATTTCGAAAATCTCTTGCAGATAGTTTTTGCGATTCAGCTTGGAAAGATTATCGAACGCGCCGGTCAACAGCTTGTGCTCCGCGAGCGCATTCACCGGAACGATGTGCCCCTCTTGCAAGCCGAAGCCGAACTTTTTTGCCGCGGGAATATCGTTGAGCAGCGCGCACGCTTCGATGTCTTTATCCAAATTAACAACCACATCGAACTTGAGGTGCGTGAGCGCATAGAGCGCTTTGAAGTCGAACTTATAAATCTTGTCGATCTTGCTCTTGGGCAAAACTTCCGGCGTGTGCGTGAGCCATGTGATATGCGCACCGGGATATTCTTTGCTAAACCGTTCGAGCAGCGGCGTAGTACGAATCACGTCGCCGGCCGCGCCGAGCTTGATGAGCAGAATGCGCGTGCGAATTTGATCGTACTCATCACAATCCGCGCAGACCTTGTCGCGCAGCTTGTTGGGCGCGCACGGAATTTCGCCGCGAAAGTGGCGGCAATCGTATTTGAGATCGGAAGTTTGCATTTGGCCTATTGCATGTCTGTTGATTTCATTCTATCTTGCCGCCAGACAAACCGAGTTCGTTATGCTCATCCTCGATAAAAACGTTTTGCAAGAATGGTGTCGCGCACGCGGCATCGACCTTATGATTCTTTTCGGTTCGCGCGCCACCGGGAAAACTCATCCCGGGAGCGATATCGACCTCGCCTTATTCGCGCGCGCGAATCATCTGCGCGAACATCACGTTCGTCTCTATGGTGAGATGGAAGACTTGTTCCGCGAAGAGATCGACGTCGCGATTCTCGACCTTGATGCCGATCCGGTTTTGCTGATGGAAGTTTATCAAAAGGGCAAGTGCCTTTATGAGTCCGAGCCGGGTTTGTTTTTCGAACAAAAAATCCGCGCGTACAAAATCTTCGAAGACACCGAACCGCTGCGACGCTTCCGCGATCAAGCGCTAGCGCAACGCATAAAGGCATTGCAACATGTCACCGCACATCGTTAAATCTCACACTGAACAGCTTGC
>CAYNDW010000174.1:0-10242 GCA_964395375.1 uncultured Cytophagia bacterium | reverse complement strand
CGTCTTGCAGCGCGCGTCGAATCACTTGCTGTTGCGCGAGTCCGTTGGGCGCAGTCAAGCCATTCGTAAAGCCGTCTTGATTCGTGGCCGTGCCGCGAATCACCGCGAGAATCGGATCGCCGTTCGCGCGCGCGTCTGCAAGGCGTTTGAGCGCGACCATGCCGCAACCTTCGCTGCGCACGAAGCCGTCGCCGCCGGCGTCAAAAGTTTTGCAGCGGCCATGCGAAGCCATCATCCGCAGCCGTGAAAGCGAAATCGTCGTGGCCGGGGTTAACAACAAATTCGCGCCGCCCACCAAAGCGAGCGTGCTTTCATGCGCGCGCAAACTTTGACACGCGAGATGCAAAGCCACGAGCGAAGAAGAGCACGCGGTATCCACGCTGAAACTCGGGCCGCGCAGATCGAAGAGATACGAAATGCGATTGGCCATAATGCTGTGCGCCGTGCCCGTACTCGAATAAGTTCCGATCTTGTCGCAGTCTTCGAGTTGCATCCACGCATAGTCGCTGCTGTAGCTGTGGATGCCGATAAAAACGCCGGTGTCGCTGCCGCGGAGCAACGCCATGTTTTGGCCCGCGGATTCGAGCGCTTCCCATGCGGTTTCGAGCAGCAGGCGTTGCTGCGGATCCATCTCCGCGGCCTCGCGCGCCGAGATGCCAAAAAATTCGCGATCGAACATATCGAGATCGCGCAAGAACCCGCCCCAGCGCGTGTTCATCTTGCCGGGACGCGCCGGGTCCGCATCATAAAACGCGTTCGCATCCCAACGTTCAGGCGGCGCTTCAGTGATGGCGTCCACGCCATTCTTGAGCAATTGCCAAAACGCCTCGGGACTGTTTGCGCCGCCGGGAAAACGGCAGCTCATGCCGATGAGGGCAATCGGCTCGCGCGCGGCGCTCTTGCGCTCGACACTTTTTTCGTGCTCGCGTTTATCTTGCAGCCGTTTCGCAAGCAGCGCGCGTTTCTCGGGCGTGAGTTGGGAAAGACGTTCAGCGAGATCGGACATAGTTTGTTTAGAGCGATGGCGTATTGGATTGAGGGATTTTTGAACTACAAATTCTATAATGCTACTACCCTTAGCCAAAAACAGGTTACATTCCGCACTTCCATTGTTGTCATTCAGAAGGAATCTTTTTAAGCACTCGGCAGTATCTCCGGCGAGTAAAAAGATTCCTTCTGAATGACAGGTTAGGAGGAAAAGTGCAACCCAAATTTCACTTCCCCAAAATCTTCCGCGCTTCCTCTTCCGAAAGCTGCTCGATCTCCGCCAAGATTTTATCGATGTCATACTCCTCGTTCGCGCGAAGTCGGACTTGCGCTTCGACTTTTTCTAAATTCGCTAAATCTGATTTGCGCAAGTCCGACTTCACTTCCCCGGCCTTCGGTTTCACTGCCTCGGCTTCCAACGGCATTTCCATCTTCGCCGCCAAATGCGGCATGAGCGCAGTTATGTTGGGATAATTGAAAAACGTGGTCGCGGGCAAGGTCAACCCTAAACTCGCTTCAAGGCGATTGCGCAGCTCCAACGCCATCAAGGAATCAAGTCCCAAACTGCGAAACGGCTTGTTGCGCGTTACCAAGCTCGGTTTGAGTTTGAGCACATTGGCGACTTGCTCTTGCAGATGCGTCTCCAACAACGCGCGCCGCTTGCGGCCGGCTTCGAGAGCGAATAATTGCGCGCGCAGGTTTAGCGGACGAAGCCGGGCTTGCGCAATATTATTTTCCGTGTGCGTAGATTCGTTCGCGCGCAAGTCCGACTGCAACTGTTTAAACAAAGAAGCGGTTTGCGCCGCGGGATAATGCTCTTGCCATTGCGCATAATCCAGCGGCATGACCACGCTTTGCGTTTGAGGCGAGCGCAATAAACTCGCGAACGCGGCGATTCCTTCGTCGGGCGCAATACTGCTAAGCCCGAGGCTTTCAAGCCGATTGCCGCGATTGCCTTGCGCCGCGGCAAGGCCAACCTCTGCCCACGGGCCCCAGTTGATACTTAACGCCGGCAAGCCCAACGCGCGGCGATGATGCGCGAGCGCATCCATGAACGCATTGCCGGCGGCATAATTACTTTGCCCCGTTGTGCCGAGAATCGCCGCAGCCGAAGAGAAGAGCACGAAATAATCCAGCGCGTCGGCTTGCGTGAGTTCGTGCAACAGCCATGCGCCTGCAACTTTGGGCCGCATCGCATTTGCAAAACGCGCCGCGTTCATCTGTTGCAAAATGCCGTCATCTAAAACCCCGGCGGCATGAATGACGCCTTTTAGCGGCGGCATTTGTTGCCGCACGTCCGCGAGCAGTGCGAGCAATTGCGTTGCGACGCTCACGTCCGCTTGCGCGATCATAATTTGTGCGCCGGCATTTTGCATTGCTGCAATCGCGGTTTGCGCTGCCGGCCCGGGCGCATTTCTTCCCACCAAAACCAAATGCCGCGCGCCTTGCTCCACCATCCAATTTGCCACCCGCAAACCGATGCCGCCCATGCCGCCGGTGATGAGATAAGTCGCGTCTGCGTTAAACAAGTCGCGTTGCGACGGCGCGATCAGCACATGCTCTTCTTCAAACGTGAGCACGATCTTGCCGATGTGCTTGCCTTGCGCCATTGCGCGAAAAGCAGAAGCGGCCTCGGAAATCGCGAACGACTGCAACGGCAACGGACGCAACTCGCCTTGTTCGCAAAGCGCCAATACGGAGCGCAAAATCGTGCCCATGAACTGCTGCCGCTCCGCAATGACTGCGGCCAAATCAATCGCGAAGTACGAAAGATTATTTTTGAACGGCTCCAAACCAATACGCGTATTTTGATAAATGTCGCGCTTGCCGATCTCCAGAAAGCGTCCATAGGGACGCAAGACTGCAAGGCTCTTGGGAATGGCTTCACCGGCGAGCGAGTTGAGCACGAGGTCCACGCCGGGTTTGGAGAATCGAGGATCGAGGGTTGAGGATTGAGGATCGAGGATGGTGGATTGTTGATCGTGGATCGTGGATCGTGGATCGTCTTTTTCAATCCTCGACCCTCCATCCTCCATCCTCAATCCTCCATCTTCCATCCTCGATCTTTGCAAAATCTCCTCGGCAAAATCCAACGAGCGTGAATTAAACACACGCGCCACGCCGAGCGCGCGCAGATAGTCGCGTTTCTCTTCCGTGCCGGCGGTCGCAAAAATCTCGCAGCCCGCGCGTTGCGCGAGTTGCACGGCAGCGAGGCCCACGCCGCCGCTCGCGGAGTGAATGAGCACGCGCTCGCCCGCGCTCATGCGGCCGAGGTATTCCAGCGCATATTGCGCGGTGAGAAAGGCAGCGGGCATCGTTGCTGCTTCCGCGAAACTCAAGTTGGGCGGTTTACGGCTCGCGAGCCGGCTCGGCACCGTGACGAACGCGCTAAACACGGAAACGTGATTGAACGAGGGCGTGAGCGCCACCACTTCGTCGCCCACTTTGAACTCGTCAACACTCGCGCCCACAGCAGTGACAACGCCGGCGCATTCGCCGCCTAGTGCAATCGGCAAATTCGGATCGAGACCCGGATACACGCCCATCGCTTTCATCACATCGAGAAAATTCAATCCGGCAGCTTTGACTTGAATTTCGATTTCATACTTGTCTGGATTGCGACGCGAGCGGGCGCGCAAGGTGAGGTGATCCAACACGCCGGGCTTGTCGATGACAAGAACATAATTCTGTTCGGCTCGTGCGCGGATTTTCGCTTCGGCTTTCGGCTCCACATTTTCTTCCGACGCAAGCGGGCTGGGCCTCAAACGCGCGGCGAAGCGTCGTTCTCCACGCAACGCGATTTGATCTTCGTCCGCATTCGCGCGCAACTCCGCGGCGAGCGCGTTGATTTCAATTTCTTGCGGAGCGGCGCTGAGATCGAGGCGCGTGCAATGAAACTCCGGATGCTCATTGGCGAGCACCGCGCCGAGGCCCCAGAGAGGAGATTGAAAAAGTCCTCCCTTGAGGGGGATGTTTTGAATTTCGTGTTGCGATGCAATGGCGTCGATAAAGTTTATGCTTGCTGCAATGACATCCCCCTGGGCCTCCTCAAGGGGGGAATTAGCACGTTCCCTCTTGAAGGGGGAATTATCGAGTCCCATCTCAAAAAAGGAATTTTCAAACTCTCCTTCACGGAGAGAATTAAAAACATGCACGTCGCTCGTGATCAACCACAAACGTGGATGATGCTTCAGTTCATGCGCGCCGAGCGCTTGCACGAGCGACATCACACTCAAACAACCGAACTCATGCGCGGAGGCGGATAGCGCCGTGTAATCGTCCGCCGGCAAAGCTGCCTGCGCTACGCTTCGCGTAGAAGAATCTAAACTCCACAGATGCGCGATGCCGGCAATGGCGGTATTCGCTTCACTCAAAATTTCAGCAAGCAGGCGTTGGTAATCTTCCACACGCGCGGGAGAAATTTCAAAATGCCGCGGCGAAATCTTTTTGAAGGCCGGCGCGGCATACACGGCGATCACTTCTTCGCCAAGCTCTTCCATCGTTCGAATGAGTTGCGCGCTGACGCTGCTTTGATCTGCAAACATCAGCCAACGAGATTTATTGCCACTGTGCTTCGCGACTTGTTGCGTGAGCGGTTGTGGCTGCCAAGTGACTTCATAAAACCAATCCGCAATCTTAGCATTCAGATCGCGCGGCATGCGGCGCAATTCCAAGCCGCGCGCTTCGAGCAAGAGGTGCCCGTCTTCATCGCGCAGAAAAATGTCGCCGAGCAGCTTCGTGGCGTCGCTCGCGGTGATCCGTGTATGTGCCCACAATTCTCCGTCTGCGGTTGAATGAGCAAACCCTTGCACGCGGCCCAGCGCAACCGGCAAATACGTGTCGCGATTCAAAACCTGCCCCGCGAGCAAAGCTTGAAAACAAAGATCGAGCAGAGCAGGATGAAGGCGATACTGTTGCGCTTCCGCGACCACGCTTTCATGCAAGTGCACGCGCGCTAAATTCTCCCGCTCGTGTTGCCATAGCTCCACGAGGCCTTGAAAGCAGGGGCCATAATGCAATCCACGACGCGCCATGTCTTCCACGTGTTGCCCGGCGGAAGCCGCGACCATGTGCGCGCGTAATTTTTCCGGTGCATGATTCAAATGTTCCGCGCTCGCAGTAGCGTTTGGTTGCATGAGAATGTTACCGCTCGCGTGCAAAGTCCAAACGGATTGTTGCGCCTCCGCTTCTTTTTGACTTAACAACTTGAATGCAGCCGTGCTCGGCGTTTCGCGGGTGAGTTCGACTTGCACGGCGCGGCCACCTGCTTCCGGCAAGAAGAGCGCTTCGTGAAACACGAGCTTGGTCGCTACCGGCGTACCCGCGCTGAACGTTGCGCCGGCCGCGGCCAATGCGATCTCAACATAAGCCGCCGCGGGAAACACCGCCGTGCCGTTCACACGATGATGCGCGAGATACGGAAATTGCGCGAGACTCAATTCGGTTTGCCAATAATGCGTCTGCTCGTGCGTTTGAAAATGCGCGCGGAGGAAGGGATGCGTCGTGGATCGTGGATCGTGGATCGTGGGTCGTTCGACACCATTCACGATCTTCGATTCACGATCTACTATCAACGATCCACCATCCACCATCTTCGATCCACTCTCCTCGACCCAAAATCTTTCCCGCTGCCACGGATAATTCGGCAGGCGCACAACTTTGCCGCCATTGGGATACAACTGCGGCCAAGCAATCGGATGGCCGTGCATATACAATTCGCCGAGCGCCTCGAGCATCGTTGCCATTTCATCGCGACCGCGCCGCAGTGCCGGCATTGCATGCCCTGCAATCTCGCGCGTTTGCAAAGACGCCGCAATGTATGCGGACAACACCGGATGCGGCGCGAGTTCGATAAAGAGCGTGTGGCCTTCATCCATCAGCGCGTTGATAGCTTCCGCAAAGCGCACCGTGGCGCGAATATTTTTTCCCCAATAAGCCGCATTGCAAACAGCGTCCGCGAGCGCATTGCCCGTGACCGTGGAATACCTCGGCAACGTGCAAGCTTGCGGAGCGAGGCCGTGCAGCGCTTGTTCCAGCGCCGCGCTAAACGGCGCCATTTGCGCGCTATGAAAAGCGTAATTGACCGGCAGCATGCGGCAATACACGCCGCGTTCTTGCAAGCGTCGCAGCACGTCTTCCAGCGCAGCGGTTTCGCCGGAGATCACGACATCCTTCGCGCTATTGATTGCTGCTAGCGAGAGCCGGCCTTCATATTCCGCTAGCAATGACAACGCTTCGTCATGCGTCAACTCCACGGCGGCCATCTTGCCGAGGCCCGTGGCTTGTTGCATGAGTCGCCCGCGATGATAAATGACGCGTATCGCTTCCGCGAGCGGCAAGGCGCCGGCAACATGCGCGGCGGCAACTTCGCCCACGCTGTGGCCGACCACCGCGTTGGGAACGACGCCCCACGCGCGCCACATTTCCGCGAGCGCAACTTGCAACGCAAAAATCGCGGGCTGTGCGATCTCGGTTTCATCCAAACGCGAAGCCGCTTCTTCGCGCTGCAATTCTTCCAGCAACGACCAACGCGCATGCGTTCGCAACAATGTGTCACACGCTTCCAGCTTGGCGCGAAACACCGGCGATTCTTGCAAAAGCTGCCGGCCCATGGCGAACCATTGCGATCCTTGTCCGGAAAATACGAATGCAAGTTTGCGCGCCTCGTCCGACTCTTTGCGGCCCGCGCGTTTTTCGCCGTTTAAGAAAGCCTCAAGTTGCGCGAGCAACTCTTCTTTATTTTTCCCCACCAGCGCAAGGCGATGCTCATGATGCGAACGCCGCACGCTGGCGGTGAAGCAGGCGGAGGGCAGAGGGCGAAGCGCTGAGGGCTGAGAGTCGAGGGCAGAGGGCAGAAAAGATTGATAAGATCGCGCGAGGGCCTGCAATGCTTCCGGCGTGTGCGCGGAGAGCGGGAGCAGGTGATGATGATCAGCGAGCAGTGACCAGTGATCAGTGATCAGTAATCGGTGATCAGTGTTTGGTGAGGAGTGAGTTGTCATCATTGACAACTGCTCACTGATAACTAATGATCGCGCGGTTGGCTCTTTCTCATTTTTATCATCGTTGGCTCCTTGCAGTATCACGTGTGCATTCGTGCCTGAAATTCCAAACGAACTCACGCCCGCGAAACGTTGGCCTTCCGCAGCATTCCACTCCGTGAGTTGCGTTGGAATGCGCGCCGGAATATCATCGAGCGTAATCAACGGATTGAGCTGCTTGAAATGCAAATGCGCTGGAATTTGTTGGCGCTGCAACGCGAGCACGGTTTTAATCAAACCCGTAACGCCGGCCGCGCCTTCGAGATGGCCCACGTTGGTCTTAAGCGAGCCGAGCAGCAATGGATTGTCTGCCGCGCGGCCTTCGCGATACACATTGCCGAGCGCGCGCACTTCAATGGGATCACCGAGCGGCGTGCCTGTGCCGTGCGTTTCGATATAACTCACCTGCTCCGGTTTCACACCGGCATCACGCAACGCTTCGAGAATCACGCGCTCTTGCGAAGGCCCGTTCGGCGCGGTGAGGCCGTTGCTGCGTCCGTCTTGATTGACCGCGCTGCCGCGAATGAGCGCGAGAATATTGTCGCCATCCTTCAGCGCCTCGGAAAGGCGCTTGAGCACCACCACGCCGCAACCTTCCGCGCGCACATAGCCGTTCGCCGAGGCGTCGAAAGTTTTGCAACGACCATCGGGCGACATCGCGCCGGCTTTGCATAAAAAAATCGTGCTCTCCGGCGCGAGCAACAAACTCACGCCGCCCGCGAGCGCCATATCGGATTCGCCGCGCCGCAAACTTTGACACGCGAGATGCACGGCCACCAAAGAAGAGGAACATGCCGTATCGATGGAAACACTCGGACCTTGCAGACCCAGGCAATACGAAATGCGCCCCGTGGCAACGCTGGGCGCAATGCCGGTGTAACAATACCCGTCGATCTTCGTGGCGTCGCCGGAATACAAATGCTTTTGCGCATACTCGTTAAAGCACACGCCCATGAACACGCCGGTGCGGCTGCCGAGCAAACGCTCTTTGGTTTGTCCCGCGTGTTCGAGCGCGTCCCAACTGGTTTCAAGCAAAAGCCGCTGCTGCGGATCCAAACTCTCCGCCTCGCGCGGCGTGATGCCAAAGAACAGCGCGTCGAATTTATCGATATCATCAAGAAAGCCGCCATAGCGCGTGTACATTTTTCCGGGCGCGTCTTTGTTCGCATCGAAATAATCCGCGAGCGACCAGCGCGAGGGCGGCACTTCGGTAATCGCATCGACGCCGTTGCGCAGCAGTTGCCAAAATGATTCGGGATCATGCACGCCACCCGGCGCGCGGCAGCCGAGGCCGACAATCGCAATCGGCTCGTTGCTGCGTTGCTCGAAGTCGTCGAGCTTCTTCTGCATTTTATCCAACGTGAGCAGCGCGCGCTTCAGCGGGGTGAGGTTTTCGGAAGTGTCTTTCATGTGGCTATGATCTCAGGTGCGAATCTTTTATTTGCAGCATTTCTCTCATGTCATTCTGGAAGAATCTTCCCTCGTACTCGCGACACGACTTATTTGAATAGTTGTGCCCAGGACTAGGGAAGGTTCTTACAGAATGACAAGCAAATAGAGGGCGCGATCATTTTATACTCGTTGCGGTTGAGTTTGTGCTTGCAACGCTATGTACTGTGACATTTATGTCGCGATAAATAGTGCGCGCGACATGAATGTCGCGGTACAAATTCACTCTCAACGAGTGGAATAACGCTCTTCCAACGCCGCCAGTTTATCCAACAACAACGCTTCCGCTTCTTCCTCGTCAAGTTGCTGCACCTGCGAGAGCGCTTGTTGCTCTTCTTCAACCTTGCGCTGTTGTTGCAATGTGCTAGAGGCCTTCGCTGCAAAAACTTTTTCCGCGAGAAAGTTTGCAATCGCCGCGATCGTGGGATAATCAAAAACCAGCGAGCCAGGCAGCGCGCGCTCCAATGTCGCGCTCAAGGCATTGCGCAATTCCACCGTCATCAACGAGTCGAGGCCCATCTCGCGCAAAGGTTGATTCACCTCGAGGCGGCGCGTGGCCGGTAGTTCAAGCACCTTGGCAGCTTGCTCGCGCACATGAGCGCGTAGCATCTCTTCACGTTTTTCCGGCGGCGCGTTTTGCAAGCGTTGCGCAAAACCGTTTTCTGTTTTAGATGAAGCCGGCGTCGAGGCTTTGGGAAGAAGCCGCTCCAAAAATTTTGGCGCTTCGACATGAACAAATTGCTGCGCATACGTTTGCCAGTTGATCGGCAACACCATGGTCTGCACGTCGTCGCGTTCGAGCGCGTGCGCCAATGCCGCCCAACCTTGTTCCATGCCGATGAAGTCGAGGCCTTGCGCGGTCCAACGCTGCCGCTCGCGACTGCTCAAAGCCGCAGCCATTCCGGCTTCCGCCCACGGCCCCCAATTGAGGCTGAGGGTTTTCATGCCGTGCGCTGAGCGCCAATGCGCGAAGCCGTCAAGAAAAGCGTTGGCTGCGGCATAATTGCTCTGGCCTTTGAACCCGAGCACGGAAACCACGGAAGAGAAGAGCACAAAAAAATCGAGCGGCGTTTCTTGTGTCAATTGATGCAAATGCCACGTGCCGGCAATTTTGGGGGCAAGCACAACCTCAAAATTTTCCCAACGCTGTTGCAGCATTATGCCGTCATGGAGCACGCCTGCTGCGTGTATAATGCCGCGCAGGGACGGCAGGTTCTTTTTAATTTCCTCCAGCACACGCGCCACGTCTGCTGCAACCGCAACGTCGCCGCGCGTAACGATAACTTGTGCGCCCTGTTCGCGCAGCGCACGAATTTTTTCTTCCGCTTGCGTCGAAGGCGCGCTGCGGCTCATCAACGCCAAATGCCGCGCGCCTTGCGCCACTAACCACTGCGCGAGGCTCAATCCCAATCCGCCGAGGCCGCCGGTGAGGAGGATCGTGGATTGCGGATCGTGGAGAGTGGATCGCGTGTTGAATGACGCTCGACCGCTCGGAGCAACATTGTTGTTTGCCGCGCTTTCTTTGCGCACCAAGCGCGCGACATGACGAATGCCATTCTGAAAAGCAATTTGATCTTCGCCCTCGTTGTGCAAGACTTCGTGGAGAAGATGCTGGAGGCTGGATGCTGGTTCCTGGTTCCTGGTTGCTGGATGCTGGTTGCTCGTTGCTTGTTGCTCTCCGCCCTCTGCCCTCTGCTCTTCGCCCTCCGCCCTCTGCTCTCCGCCCTCTCCCCCCAGCGCAATGCAAACCGTATGCAACTCCGGA
>CAYNDW010000173.1:0-10243 GCA_964395375.1 uncultured Cytophagia bacterium | reverse complement strand
CATCGTCGAAGGCCGCAAATCGCCGCATTCGCTTTATCGCGAAGACTTCGCCACGTTCAGCGAGGACGTGGTGTACAATCAAAAAGACGCGGAGGGTTTTATCAACCTCTTCGGCTTGCCCATGAAGGTGAAAGCGTTGATTGACATTGCGACGAGCGGGAAAAGTGAGTATCGGTGATAAACGACGAATGCGCCTGGGGCATTTTCAAGCACGCTCCTGGCGGCATTTGAGCGAAGGCTTGATTTTGTATGGCGAGATTGTTATCGTGACGGCGCATTGAGATGGAGGTTCCAAAATGATCGGGTGGCATCGGCTCTTCGGCTTGACGTTGACGGATTTCTTCACAGACTCCGCGTACCGCGTGGAGTTGGAAAAAGATCTCTCGCTGAAGCAGCAGTTTCTCGACGTAATCATCATCGAGGAAACCACGGGCGGACCGATTCCGCACATGCCTGATGGTCTGGAAAATCTCGCGCGTCACAACTTGCTGACGTACAAGTCGCTGCACGAGCCGTTAGACGATTGGGCTTTGGATGAGTTGGTCGGGCATTACGTGAACTATCGCAAACAGGTGAGCGCCAAAACCAAAAAGCTTTTGGCCGGCGAAGAGTTTCGTTTATATGCGGTCTGCACGCGTGAGCCGGAAAAACTTGCCAAAGAAGTTCCATTGCTTGCGCTCCAACCCGGTGTGTATGAAATCCGCTGGGGCAGCAAACCTATTCGCGTCATCGTGCTGAGTCAATTGCCGGATGTTGATCGCAATGCGCTCTGGAAATTGTTCAGCGGTATTACGGCGCAGGTGCAGCATGCGATTGCAAATTATCGGTGGCGCCGCAACGACACGAGCGGCATCATCAATGAATTGTACAAGTACTATCAAGTCGAGGGTATCAATATGCCATACACCTGGGATGATTACTATCGCGACGTTACGCGAGAACATCTCGACTGGCTGCCCAAAGAAGAGCTTTTGGCAAAACTTTCGGTCGAAGACCGTTTGAAAGGCTTGTCAGTCGAAGACTTTCTCAAACGGCTGCCGCCGGAAGATATCGAAGCATACTTAAACAAGCTGCGTCCAGAGAAACGTAAACGCAATGGCGCGAGTCGCGCGCATAAGAAGAGCCGCTCGTGAAAGTTTGGAGCGGACGTTTCTCTTCCGGCCCTGCGGAGTTGATGGAGCGCTTCAGCAGGTCGATTGACCTCGACGGCAAAATGTGGCGCGAAGACCTTGCCGTCAATCGCGCGTGGGCGCAGGCTCTGCGCGAGGCCGGGCTCTTGACTGTTGCCGAAGAGAAAAAAATCCAACGCGGCCTGCGCGCAATTAAAAAAGAATTTCGCCTAAGCCGCTTTGTTTTTTTGCCCGAAGACGAAGATATTCACGTTGCGATGGAGCGGCGTTTGACGGAGCTGATCGGCGCGACGGGCGCGAAGATTCACACGGGCCGCAGCCGCAACGATCAAGTGGTCACGGATTTTCGGCTCTATCTCAAACGCCGCGTCCCGGAATTGCAAGCCGTGCTGCGTGCGTTGGTGGAAGCGCTCATCGCGCACGCCGAAGCAACGCAAGCAATCATTCTCCCCGCATACACGCACACACAGCAAGCCCAGCCCATTCGCCTCGCGCATTATCTTCTTTCACTCTGCTTTGCTTTGCAACGCCACGACGAACAATTGCGCCAATTCGTGGAACGCATTGATGAAATGCCGCTCGGTTGCGGCGCAGTCGCGGGCACGGCGTTTCCGATTGATCGCAAAAAGCTCGCGGCCGCGCTCGGCTTCAAGCGCGTCATGCAAAACGCGATCGACGCCACGGGCACGCGCAGCTTTTGCGGCGAGATTGTTTTTATCTGCTCCGATATTGGAACGACTCTCAGCCGTTACGCGCACGATTTTATTTTATGGAGCACGCAAGAGTTCGGCTTCATCGACCTCGGCGAAAAATTCGCCACGGGCTCGAGTATGATGCCCAATAAAAAAAATCCCGATGCGTTCGAACTCGTGCGCGGCAAAGCCGGAACGTTGCTCGGCTTGTTGACGGGTATGATGGCGTTGCAGAAAGGCATTCCCGCAACGTATAGCCGCGATTTGCAGGAAGACAAGAGGCTCGTGTTCGAAGCCCTGCAATGCGCGGAAGATTGTTTGCTCGTGTTTGCCGGCGCGCTCGAAACGTTGCGGTTTCGCGCCGGGAATATGTTCGCACGCCTCGACAGTGCGTTGTTCGCGACGGACATCGCCGACGATCTCGTGCGCAAAGGCGTCCCGTTTCGCAAGGCGCACGAGCTGGTCGCGCATGCGGTGCAAGAGGCCGAACGGCGCGCTTGCGGCTTGCATGAATTGCCCATGAGCTTTTGGCGCACGCTCTATCCTGAGTTTGATGAAAGCCTCAATGCTTGCTTTCAAGCCGAAGCAAGCGTCGAGCGCCGCAATGCAATCGGCGGCACCTCGCTGCGGCAAGTCACGGCGCAAATTCGACAAGCGAAAAGTTGGTTGAAAAAGACCGGCGTTTAAATTGTCCATCTCCTCGCGATCGTCATTCAGGAGGAATCTTTTTATGTACTGGAGAGGTTGCCCAGCACTTAAAAAGATTCTTGCAGAATGACAATCGCGAGGAAATTGCGAATACTTTAGAGTAGAGCGTCACATGCAACCTCGTCTTCACATTTCCCCCAACAAAACGGAGCTGATTAACGCCACGGCAGAAATAATCGTGGCGGCTATCTCCGAAGCGATTCGCCTTCGCGACAAGTGCGCTATCGCGCTCTCCGGCGGGAGCACGCCGCGCGAGGTTTATGAGAAGCTGGCGCAGGAAAGTTTTCGCGCGCGCATAGATTGGCCGCGCGTGTATTGGTTTTGGGGGGATGAAAGAATGGTGCCGCCCGAACATAGCGAGAGCAACTATCGCATGACGCGCGAGGCATTGCTTGCCCATGTGCCCGCGCCTGCGAGCAACGTGCATCGCATCAAAGGCGAGTTATCCCCACCACAAGCCGCGCAAAACTATCGCGCAACGTTGGAGGCTTTTTTCAAACCGGAAGAAAAAAACTTTGATCTCATCCTGCTCGGCCTCGGCGAAGACGGACACACGGCCTCGCTCTTTCCCGAGACCACGGCTTTGCATGAAACCAAGCAGAGCGTGACGGAAGTGTTTGTGCCCAAACTAGACAAGTGGCGCGTCACGCTCACGCTGCCGCTCATCAATCGCGCGCGCAAAATTATTTTTCTCGTGGCGGGAAAATCAAAGGCGGAAATCACGGCGGGAGTGTTGAGCTTGCAACAACCTGAGTTGAAGTGGCCCGCGTCATTAGTGCAGCCGCATGCGGGTGAACTGCATTGGCTGCTTGATGATGAAGCCGCGGCGCGACTCGATGCTGCCTCATGAATTTCAATGCGAAACGATTTGCATCTGTAACTCTTGCGCGAGTTGTTGCAACGTCGCGTGTTCTGGCTCATAGCGCAAGCCGGCTGCAATCGCCGCGCGCGCCTCGGGCAAGCGTTGCAACGCAAGATAGGCCTGCGCGAGTTGCGCATACAAATTTCCCGTCTCCGGCTTGAGCTGCAATGCGCGGCGCAGCGTGGCGACGGCTTCTTCATAATCTCCGTGCTGCTGATATGCCGTCGCCAAGTTAGTGAGCGTCACTTCATCCTCCGGCAAAATTTCGAGCGCTTTGCGATGCGACGCGATTGCATTGCCAAAATCTCCGCGCTCGCTCGCCCACACGACTCCCCAATAATCCATCGCAATCGCCCAGCGCCGCCGCAGCGGGTTTTCTTGCGCGCCCGCGGCTTGCAACTGCGCGCGGAGAAAATCGCGCACGCTCGGTTCCTCACCCGAAGCATAATGCAACGCAGTGAGCGCAAGCGCCTTCACTTCCAAATCTTCGCTCAGGGCCAAGCGTTTGAGCCGCGCGCTGACGTCCGCTTCGAGCGCGCTCATATTAGGCTGCAAATAGCGCTGCACGAAGCGGCTTAAATTTGCCACCTGCGCCATCGGATGCGGCGGCGCATCATTGAGCAACAAAGCCGCCGCGGCCGCAATGTCATTCTCGTTTTGCGCGCGCAAAAACTGTTCGACCTGCGCATGATGCGGCTTGATTTTGCCATACCATTTTTCGACCTGCGTCTGCAACGCGGTCACGGGCTGATCGCGATGGCATTTGCTGCACGCATTCTCGATCCCCAACTGCTCATCGAATGCCGGCCGTGGAATCGGAATGCTATGATCGGAGCGCGCAAAGCGCAGCTTGTTGCCCACGAGCGGATGCTGCAAATAAGGCATGTGACACGAGACGCATAAATTCCCCGGCGAGCCGGCGCGATGATGCGAATGCCGCTCCACGTCGTGCGCTTTGCTCGCATGGCACGCGGTGCATTGCGCATTCGCAAAACGCCCCGCGAGCGGATTGCCCCGCGCGTCGCGATACTGTTGCGAGTGCGGATCATGACAATCGCCGCACGTCATGGAGCCTTCGAGATAGCACGCGCTATAAAGATGATTCTCTTGATAAGCAAAAAAACGCACGCGGCCATCGGGCAAGTAAGGCGCGCTGCCGAGAATGGGAAACTTCACGGCATAGTGCTCCGCGAAATTTTTGCCCGGCAGATAACCGGGCTGCATCACGTCTTTGGTGGCGTGGCATTGCAAGCAAACTTGTAGCGCTTCGTTTTTAGAAAGCGTTGCGAGCGGTTTCATGCCGAGATCAACGAGCTGCGCGGCATTTTCCGTTTGCATCAATTCAATATGCCGCCGGCCCGGCCCGTGACACGATTCGCAATTTATTTTGAGCGTTTGATAGCGCGTGAGGTAGCGCCGCGTGAGCGCGTCTTGCTCTACGAGGATTTGGCTGCCGTGGCAATTCTGGCAATTCGAGTGCTCCAACTCCGCGCCGAGGATGCGATGCGGCGGCCAATTGGCGAGATCGCGCAAGGAGATTTCGCGGCTCACCGGCGCCCATTCGTTGGCCGCGCGCAATTGCACGAACCACGTGTTCTCCGCGCGAATGAAATCAAACGGCAAGAACTTTAGCGTGCCGCCCTCGGCCTTCATAAAAAAACTTTGCGTGCCGCCGCCGAGCATATGCCCGCCGCCGACGATGGCCGCGACTTTTATTTCCTGCTCCGGTTCGCCTTCTGCTTGCACGGTGAAAACATACTCGCCGTTTTGCTTGCGAGAGGGAACGACGCGCGCGTCTTTGAATTGCAAGGCCTCGCCGTTGAACGGTGCAATCACGTTCGTTTCTCCCGGCGCGCCGCCGGCATTGCCGTGCGTGGATTTTTTCCACAGCGCATATTGCTCCGCGTGGCAAGGCGCGCAAGCTTCTGCGCCCATGAAATCTTCAAAGGCAATCGTGCTTTTGCTCGTATCGGCTTGGGGAAGTGGAAGCGGAGAGGGCGAGGACCATAAGCTTGTTGTGGGAAAAAAAAGCGCAGCGAACCAGCCGCGGGCGAGATATACGCCGCACGCCAACACCGCGAGCCCCGCGCCTAAGAGAAAAAATCTTCGCGCACGCGCGGCATGCCGTGGCGCATGTTCTGACGAAGTCCGCTTGCTGTGTGAAAGTTGGGTTGAATGCGATCTTTTCTTTTTGCTCATACGCGCGGATAAAGTTGAAGCTTGGGGAAGAGGAGAACTACGGATTGTGCCGTAGCGCGACCTGAAGGTCGCGGTACAATATTGCCTTCATTCCTGCAGCACGTGAATGATGCTCGCCACGTCGTCTTGCTCGCGCCAGCGAATCAAAAACGCGACGCTGCTGATCAACCAGCCCGGAGATAAAATTTTTTGCGCGAGCTTGGCGATTCTGCCATCGAGCACGACGATCTCGTGCGGCTGTTCCGCGGGCGATAACGCCGCGAAACGCTCCGCCACTTTCCATGCCTCGCGCCGCGCAATTTTCAAACTAAACTTGAACAACACTTCATCGAGACGCCCGCCCACGTAATCAAGCCCGCGCAGCCACGGCGAGAGTTTGCCGAGTTTGGCTTGCACTTCATCCAACAAACTCGCGAGAATTTTGTTGATCTCGTTGAAGTCGCGCTTGAGCCCGGGCAACGCCGCGCCGGGCGCGGTTTGCGCCGCGGCGATGCCGAGGTCAAGGTTGATATGCGCATTGATGCCGAGCAGCAAATGTTGCAAGATGAGCGGACGCCAAGTTTCTGCCGCGCGAAATGCCGTTTCCCAGCACGCGCTTGCAGGGAGGCTCTTTTGAAAATTTTCATATGCCGCGAAATAACGATTCGCAAAGAGCACATCCAAACGCTCCATGCGCGCGCCGTCTTCGAAACGATTCGCCGCGATGCCGGCTTTGACTTGCGCCGTGACTTCGCGATAGAGCACCGCGAAAAATCCCAAGCGGCTCTGTTGCGCGAGCGCATCTGCAATGATCGCGTCTAATGCGGCGAGGACTTCGTCGAGGGTTTGGGCGGGCATGGAGTTTTGAACGTGATAAAGTTGTGAATGCGAAAATCAAACGCTGAATAAAATTCTAAAAGCTTGTGGCGGAATTATTTTTTCGGCAGAATGATTTGAAATCATTCTCCTGAGGAATCGTGCTACCTAAATTGGGGAAGCAACATTTATTACTCCGTGCATAAAACTGGTTACACTTGGCATCCCGAATAATTGTCATTCAGAAGGAATCCTTTTAAGCACTCGGCAATTACTCCAGCGCGTAAAAAGATTCCTGCGGAATGACAGGATAGATATAGGAAAGGCGTAACCTGGCTTTCGCTCGGGATAATAATTAGTGGAGCACCACCATGCGCCGCGTCGCCACGGTGCGCTCGTCGAATTGCAGGCGATAGAAATAAATGCCGTTCGGGAGCAACTCGCCTTGCGCATTCCTTCCCTGCCAATTTACAGCAAACTTGCCGGGCGTTTGCACTTGATCCAGCAGCGTAATCACTTCTTGCCCGAGCAAATCATAAACAGAAATTTTGATGCGCGCAGGCCGTTCGACAACGTAACCAATCGTCGTGGCTTGTTGAAAAGGATTGGGTGTGTTTTGTGTGAGAATAAAATCTTGCGGAAGAGATTCTTGCTCATCGACGCGCAAAGCCGGGCCGGGGAAAAAATATTCGAGCGCGTTATCAAGATGTGCGCGCCAGTTGCCCCAGCTATGGCCTTCGTGCCATTCCAAATAGCGAAACGGATATCCCCTTGCACTCAGCACGGGCACAAAGCCGTTCACGCGCGTGATTAGAGTGGCGATATCATAGGTGCCGAGGTCGAGGTATAACTTCAAATTCAAACGCGCGCTGTTTTGGTAACCGGAAGACACATTACTCTCGACGTTGCTGGACAGCGCCGCGACGTTGCCGAAAGTTTCGGGGTGCGTATAGCCGAGCCACAACGAGATGTTGCCGCCGTCGGAAGCGCCGAGCACGGCGCGGCTTAAAGGCTCAGTGCGGGTGCGATAGCGCCGATCGACCCACGGCATAAGTTCTTGCGCGATGAAAGCGCTGAATTGATTTTGTAATGTGGTGGTGTATTCTTGATGCCGCGCGGCAGCATTGGGCGGAACGAACACCGCAATCACCGGCGCGATACGTTGCTGCGCGATGAGATAGTCGAGCACGTTGTTCGCCTTGGCCAATGAAATAAATTCGAGGCCGTCATGAAAGAGCACGACGGGATAACGCGCGTTGGTCGTGCTATAAAACGGCGGCGTGTACACACGCACCGTGCGGCTGTTGTTGAGATTGGTACTGAAGAAAGAAGTGTCGCGCAATGCGCCGTGGGGAATGTTGGAATAAAACTCAATCTCCGGCGCGGGCACATGGTCCGGCATGCGCAATTCCGAATTCGGGCCGAATCCGCCGGCAACTTGCTGCGGATTGCGCGGATCGAGAATCCAATTGCTGCCATTCAACACGAGTTTGTAGTCGAGGCGCGCGTCCGCTTCAAACTTGCGCGTGTAATAAAAAAGATCGGTGGCGGCGAGCCGCGTCATGGAAAAGGCGTTGGCGTCCCAACCATTGGCGTCGCCGGGAACGTTCACGCGATTGACGTTGCCGCGATAGATGAAGTGGCACAGCGTGTCTTGTTCGAGATAAGGAAAAGCGCGGGCAGCGTTCATGAAGCTATCGATGATCGCGCTGCGCTGCTGCGCCGGAGCATTGTTCACGCGTGTGACGAACGCTTGAAAAGTTTGCGCGCGCAACGCCGCGGCGACGAGCACGAGGCAAAGAGCAAGTTTGATTTTCATTTCCATCCGTTCTTAATTTTGCTTTACAATCTTCTATCCACGATCATCGATCTTCGCGCTTCACCTTCACTCTCCAATAATCTTCACGACCACTCGCTTCTTCCTCCTGCCGTCAAACTCGCCGTAAAAAATTTGCTCCCACGGGCCGAAGTCGAGTTTGCCTTTGGTGATAGGCACGACCACTTCGCGGCCCATGATTTGGCGTTTAAGATGCGCGTCGGCATTGTCTTCGCCGGTGCGATTATGGCGGTAGTGTGAAGTCGGCTCGTGCGGCGCAAGGCCTTCGAGCCAGCCGTCGAAATCTTGAATCAAACCGGATTCGTTGTCGTTGATGAAGACCGAAGCCGTGATATGCTGCGCGGCCACGAGCACGAGGCCTTCTTGCACGCCGCTTTTGTGAACGAGCGCTTCGATTTGCGTCGTGATATTGATATAATCACGCCGCTTTGGTGTGTTGAACCAGAGATATTCAGTGAGGGATTTCATGCTGGTTGTTGGTTGTTGGTTGCTGGATGCTGATTGTTGGATGCTGATTGTTGGATGCTGATTGTTGGATGCTCAAGGCTTGCAGGAACCAGCAACCAGGAACCAGGAACCAGCAACCAGATCATCTCATCCACAGAAGCGAAGAAAGTGAAATTGGAATAATGCGCGGATCGGGAACGACGACGTCATCATTCAAAGTGACGAGCAGCCCAAAGGGAGCGTTGTAAACGGTCTTCTCCAAAAACGCGCGCAAGCCGCGCGTGTCTTCGTGCGGATCGATACGCTTGCGGTATTTGACTTCGAGGGGGATTCGTTTTGTGCCGACGGTTAAAATAAAATCGACTTCCGGCTCCGCACCGCGCGTAGGAAAATGAGTGACATCTAAATTCGGAATCCCCGCGAGAAAATAACCTAGCACGCTTTCGGCTAGATGACCGGCAAGATCAGAAAGATGTGGATTGTTTAGCAATTCTTTCGGAGCAAGCGGCACCACCTCTTGCAGCCAACTCGCTCGTAAAGCATGATCACACAAACAAACTTTGGCAAGCGATCTTCCTTTTTTCTTAAGACGAATTTCAAGTGGCGGAATCAAACGCAAAAGCAAAGTGCCGTCGAGAAAGCGTAGATAATTCAAAATGCGATTCCAGCCAATGGTGCCGTCCAGCGCTTGACGAATCTCCGACTCGAAAACATCGCGCCCAGGCGTTTGCCCGGCATAGCGACAACAGAGCCGAAAAACTTCTTCGAGCAATTTCTCATCCCGCTTTTGTCCGCGTGAACCTAAGCGTAAATCATGTTGGAGCGCGCGGCGGATAACTGTTTCATTCAAATAATCCGACAATTCCGCCCACGGCCGGTCTCCGCTTTCGTGTGAAATGGGATAAGCGCCACGCGTCGAAAATGCATAAAAGGACTCCTCGCGAACGGAGCGATGTTCGAGCCCATGTTGCACGGCCCCGTGCCAAAAATCCATATGCGTGATCGCTTCCAAGCCATTGTCGGACCAATAGGCATTTTCATCATACCGAGATCGCAGACTTGCGATTTCGCGCAACAACATCGGACCAAGATCAAGCGTCGTGATGCGACCGGCAAGACTATCACGTCCGGCCTCGATGCGTAACGAGGAACTGCCCGTAATCAGGACCCGCACATCATGATTGTCGACAAGATGTTTGATTTGTGGATCCCACGCAGGCAGATTTTGAACTTCATCGAAAAAGAGATAAGCCGTTTCACCGGCGCGCGCACTTTCATTAAAGGTTTTTTCCAAAACGTATGTTTCAAACCAACGCGAGATCGTGAGAACGGAATCTTGCAAGTCGTGCAGACTTTCAATGTCATCAAACGAAACATAAAGAATTCTCTTCGAGGCAACACCGTCTTCTATTAAGGCATCTATGAGTTGCCTTGTCAAAACGGTTTTCCCGACTCGGCGCGGTCCTCTCAAGACTACGGCTTTCGTCAACCCGTTGGTTAATTGATGACGCAACTTGGGAAAAAGCCAGCGGCGAAAATCGGGGTTTTGCAGCCCGGGTTTATTTCTCCACCA
>CAYNDW010000172.1:0-10268 GCA_964395375.1 uncultured Cytophagia bacterium | reverse complement strand
TTGATTCAGCGCATCCTTCAATCCTATGCAAAAGCCGACAGAGCCATTCGCATCACCCCTGCTCCAAAATTTGATGTCTTCTCTCACATGGTAGATATCGGTCCGATTGCCGACCCCGCTCGCCCTGAACGGGACCGCCTTGCCTCAACCCTCGCCCTGACACCCAGCGAACAAATCGTATTGGTGGGATTCGGAGGTATTCCTTTGACATCCCTCCCGCTTGAACACATTGAACAGTTGCGCCGCTATCGTTTTCTCATCGATGGCCCAGTCCCAGCAGGCTATTCCCGCATTCATTCCATCGAGGCGCTTCCTTTCTCTTTTAAGACACTGCTCGCCTCTGTCGACATCATCATGACCAAGCCAGGCTACGGCACCCTCGTTGAAGCAGTCGCGCTGCAACGACCAGTCGTGTACGTCCGCCGATACAACTTTGCCGATGAACCGCCGCTGGTGGACTATCTGCAGCGGCATGGTCGTGGCGTGGAAATGTCTATGAAAGAATTCAATGCGGGCCGGTGGGAAGTAGCGATCAGAAAGGCTGACGAAACGACCATACCTTCAGCCGCTCCGCCTCCACCTATGGGCGCAACACAGGCCGCGGCTATTCTTGCCCCGTACCTTCTCGACTCAAGAGGCTGACGCGTGCGCATCTTCATACTCTTTATCAAAATCTTCGACAGCGTGAGTACCCGAATCATCACGCTGCTGTTCCGTCTTCAGCAGCTGCTGACCGGCCTACTTCCGGCCTTGGCGCCTCCCTCGGAGCTGACCGAGCTTATTCAAACCCACTATGCGCACACCTATCGAGACGCGCCGTCTAATTACCCCGATCATTCGCCGATCTGGGTACTGGAGCCGTGGGAAGAAGAAGTGCTGGCCCGCCACATGAACCGTTCTGGAACGGTCTTGGTATTAGGGACAGGCGTCGGGCGCGAGTCCATAGCTATCGCTCAAAAAGGCTATCGCGTTGTCGGTTTGGAAATTCATCGTGACGCGTTGCTATGGGCCCAACAACAGGCGAAAGCGCGCGATGCGCCAGTCTGGTTTGTCCAAGCCAGCTTCTTGGCCATTCCGACGATGCCTGCATGCGTTGACTACATTCTGTTGCCAAGCGTCATGTACAGCGCGATTCCTGGCCGACAGGAACGGCAGATCTGGCTTCGCACCGTTTGCGCATATCTCAAGCCTCAGGGACGAGCTATCTTAAACTTCATGCTCGTTCGGGAACCGGAAACGACGACCCAGCGACTCACTCTGTTCCTCGCTCGCTGGCTCATGAAGCTGCCGGGGGCCAACAAGAACTATCAGCCAGGCGACACCTGCGCTCAGGGGCACTTCCTACACCTCTTTGCGACAGAAGAAGAAATACGGTCGGAGTTGACTGAGGCAGGCGTGACGATCTTGGCGCTCAACTGGCCCAGCGGCTTTGCGGTCGTAAGCTGGCCCCCTTCGCACCGTTGAGCTTCTCGCCCGTTCGCGCTCGATGACCGGGAAGAAACCCCTGGAAGGGGCTCAGGATATTTGCTATCCTCCCGAGCAATGTCACGCTCCACCATCTATTCAAAGGCGCAAGACTTCGTCCAGCGTCAGGTTGCGGGCGAATGCCTCCTGGTTCCGATCCGGCGCACACTGACCGAGGCCAACAGCATCTATGTGTTAAACGACACCGGCGCAGCGCTCTGGAGTCGAATCGATGGCGCGCGATCAGTCCAAGAGATCGAACAGAATTTCAGCGAAGAGTTCGACGTTGCAACGGAACAATTGCGTCAAGACTTTGAGACCTTACTGACAGACTTGCTCTCCATTCGAGCCATACAGGAGGTTTCCAACCCCGATGATTCATCGGTATAAGCTGGATGACCTGCCCGATCGCTTTCCCCTTGCCTGTCAATGGGAAATTACCTGCCGTTGTAACCTCCATTGTGTCATGTGCTACACCGATTGCTTCAATCGTCCGGAGAAGATTCGGCAGGAGCTCTCGACAGACGAGATGCTTCGCATCATGGACGAGCTCGCCGAGGCCGGCTGTTTGGAACTCTGTCTGACGGGTGGGGAGCCCCTCACTCGCCCTGATTTTTTCCAACTCTATGAATATGCAACCCAGCTTGGGTTTCTGGTCACACTATTCACCAATGGGACACTCATCACCGAACCAGTGGCTGACCGCCTGGCAGCGCTGCCTCCTCACCGGATAGAAATCAGCCTGCACGGCTTGACGGAAGACACCTTCGAAACGATCACGTTAGGACGAGGATCGTTCCAGCGATGCCGGCAAGCCATCGCCTGGTTAATCGAGCGTCGCATACCGCTCACCCTCAAAACCACGGCCATGACACTGAACCATCAGGAGATCCTCGCAATCAAACAGTACGTCCAAGGGCTCGGATCGGTGCACTACAAACTCGGTGAAGACATGCGGCCAGCGCTCGACGGATCGGGAGAGCCCTTTCACTTTGCCATGCCGCCCAAGGCACTCGATGATCTCAATGCGCAAGATCCCCAGCTTTGGAAAGAATCCTGCCAAAAACAGGCGCAAGACACGCTTCCCTGCCGGAGTGGGATGCAGCGATTCCACATCGATGCATATGGCTTTCTCCAGTTGTGCTCAGGAAATCGCGCGCAGGGCTATGATCTACGAACGGGATCGTTCAAGGAAGGGTTCTGCGACCATTTGCCGGGATTTGGCTGCCGATGGAAAGCTGCGGCAACCCCGGTTTCTCTCGACTCAAGAGTGACCCATGCCTGAAACACGGACACTTCCTTCCATGGCCTATGGTGAATTCAGCCAGCGGATTCATGCCCGCGCCACAAACACACGTTGCGTCACGAATGCACAACTCGATCTCACCTACCGATGCAACCTCCATTGCCGTCATTGCTACACCGACCCGTACAATAATAAGGACTCTATCGCTAGTGAACTGACCCTGCCGGAGATCATTCGGCTGATCGACGATATGGCTGAGATCGGCATTATGTGGTTGAACCTGACCGGCGGAGAAGTGTTTCAACACCCTCATTTCTGGAATATCTACGACTATGCCTATCGCCGTGGCTTCCTGCTTCAACTCTATACCAATGGCACGCTCTTCACGAATGGAGTTGTGGAACGGCTCAAAGCGGCTCCCCCCTTTACCATCGATATTTCTTGCCATTCGGTCAATGAAGAGGCTTTCGATTGGTTCACCCAGATACCGGGCTCTTTCCGGGCTTTCCGCCGAGGACTGAACCTCTTACAGCAGGCGAATATTCCGTTCACGCTCAAAACCAAAGCCATGAACTGGAACAAGCAGGAGATGCCGGCGATCAAGAACTTCGTCGAATCGTTTGGCCAACCATTCACGGTCACGACTTCTCTCTCACCCAGACTTGACGGCGATCTCACATCGTTGTCCTATCGACTGGAGCCGGACGACATTGTCGTACTTGAGAAAAATCTTCTCGGGATGGTTGCGCCGGAGGAAGGTTGTCAGCAGCCTGCTGATGTGCTGCAACACCCCACGGACCAGCTGTACCGCTGCGGTTGCGGCACGAACACGATTCATATCAATGCATGGGGCGCTCTCGGCACCTGCACTCTGCAATATGAGCGGCGTCTCTCTTTGCGCACACATTCCCTCAGCGAAGCCATCGAACAGCTTTTCCAGCAGGTTTCGTCCATGCGATACCAAGGCACCTCTCCATGCAAAACCTGCGAACTTCATACGTTCTGCGATAAGAAACCGACGGACGCGCGCTGGGAATACGGCGATGCCGAGGCGCCGATTCTCTATGACTGTGATGTGGCGTTGGCGCGAGCCGAGGCAGCGATGAATCAGACACTGATTCATCCCCTTCGGAAATCTCGAATGCGCGATTCATCGCGTTCTCATAGCTGACAGAAACGATTCTTACAGGCTCCACGATTTCCCAATTGGAGGAACGGCACTATGAACCAAAAGAAACCGTACAGCCCTCCGCAACTCTACGAAGTGCCCTTGGATCAGGAGCAAGCCATTTTGGCTACCTGTAGCCTGGCCACGATGACCACTTCCGCCGGAGGGACTAATGGCTGCCGGCCTCCAAGCGGTTGCAGCATGTACCCCGGCGCAAGTGGCTCAGGATGCAAACGATCGGTGCTGCCGTTTGTATATATGGGAGCCACGTGCCACGACTCCGGTCCTCGCGCGTCATAGGGAGCGACATGGATCTTGTCCTTCATATTGGCGGGTACATGGTGCGCATTCACGAGCCGGAGAATCACCCTCAACTCTCCTGGCCCCTTCGCCCTTTCGACTCCTTCCTCATTTCGTCCGATTCGTCATCCGATCTCCAGGTAGAGGTCTCAGTCGTCGCTCATCTACCGGAGTTGCCCACAGGACCGACCCGTTTCGATTCCGCTCACGGCTGCTGGAAACTCTTCGAATCCGACTCCGGTTTCCTTTTTGAGAGCCTCGATCCGAAAATTCTTCAGCCGCGAGTCCGCGCGCTCGTTTCGGACAACTACCGCTCGGTGCGCGCATGGATTCTTCCCGATCTGCAAGACGGACAAGTAGGATGGAGCCCGATGCAGCTGTTCAATCCACTCATCGAAGTCTGCCTTCTGTCTTGCCTTGCTCGCGAAGGAGGGCTTCTCCTGCACGCTGCAGGCCTATCCTTCCGTGAAAAGGGCTTCGTGTTTACCGGCGCGTCAGGAACGGGAAAATCAACAATCGCGGAGCTGTTTGCAAACCGAGGCGCCAAGATCCTGAGCGACGAGCGCGTGATTCTCCGCAGGCTCGGCGGAGCCTTCTCGATCTATGGAACTCCATGGGTTGGCTCCGGCAACTACGCAGAAAACTCTTCGGCTTCGATCGCAGCGCTCTGCTGTATCGAGCATGGACAGGATCGCCATTGTCTTGAACCGCTTGCGCTCTCAAAAAGTGTCACGCTGTTGTTGCAGCAAGCCTTTCTCCCTTTCTGGGATCGAATCGGGCTAGAAACCACCCTCGACTTCCTGGCTTCGTTGACAACACAGACGCCTTGCTACAGCCTGGCTTTTCTCAGGAACGGAGATGTCGTCGATTTATTGAACGACTGTTCGCTTCCGACCCCCACGGCCATCGCATGAAACAGATCGATTCCCACACATTCATGGCCGAGGTGTCGTCAAGAGCGTCAGGCCTACGTCAACCCGACGGAGTCACGTTCGAGCTGACCTACGGCTGCAACCTGCGATGCGTCCATTGTTTCAACCCGACCCATCGCGCTCTTCCGCATGAACTCAGCACTGCGGAGATCTTAGCCATACTCGATCAATTGGCTGAGCTTGGCGTACTCACGGTTACCTTCACCGGTGGAGAACTCAGCATCCGGACGGATCTTGCTGAGATTTTTCGCCATGCGCGCAACCAAGGACTCTTAATCCGACTTCTCACCAATGCCACCCGTGTCACATCCGACCTTACGGCGCTGCTACAAGAAGTCGGAACTGAACAGATGTGTGTTTCGATTTATGGGGCGACCGCGCCAACATACGAACGCATGACCGCAGCGCCGGGTTCTTATGCGCTGTTTCGCCAGGGGCTGACACTACTGGCGTCGGTAAATATTCCGGTCGTCGTGCGGATGCCGGTCACCACAATCAACTACCATGAGATCCATGCCTGTCGGGATCTGGCAGAGGGATTGGGACTCAAATTTCAATACTGTTTCGACCTCACTCCAACCGTCACGGGTAACGTGATGCCTTTGCAATATCGGCTAGCTCCTGAAATGAAAATCCGGCTCGATCAGGAGATGCTCCCAGAGTGGGGCTCTGCGCCGATCGAGACTCCCTGCTCAACCACAGCCTCCTTTATCGAATGCGCCTGCGGCCAAAGTCGATTTGCGATCACTCCCTATGGCGAGATGAATCTCTGCACGGCCTTCCCGATTCCGCGCTATAATCTCCGTACCGGCTCGGTGAGAGAAGGCTGGGAGATCCTCAAGTTGACCGTCGACCAGGAGCACCCGAGTCAGCAGTACGAATGTCCAACCTGTGAAGTGCGGCCTCACTGCCGCCAGGGACGGAGCGATGCGTGGCTTGAAACCGGGGACATGAGTTCCTGCCTCCCGCACTATAAGGAATGGGCGCAATTGGAGCATCACACCCATGCCCTCCTCGACCCTCGACGACCTCACTGACGCCTACACCCAGGTCAGTCTGATCAACAAACGGCTGCTCGACGAGTATGAGCTGGTCGGCCTAGCATTCCATCGGCAGGGCATTGTGTGTATCCTCCTGAAAGGGGCCGATCTGCTCTCGCGCCTCTACGGGGTGCGCGGGACGAGGCCACTCTCCGATATCGATCTCTTGGTCCACGAACAAGACCTCCCGGCCATTCATCGGCTGTTGATTGAGATCGGATTTACTCAACAGATCGACGGCAACCCATCCTATCGTTCATCCCACTGCACACTCTCTCTGGATCTGATTACGAACCTCTGGTATCTCGACGAAGAAGGACTTGCCGCACTGTGGGGGCGCACTCGAACTCGACCACTCGGCCAACTGACGGTGAAGCAATTGCACTCCGACGACCTGTTGCTCTATCTGACGGCCTACTCGGTCGTTCACCGAGGGCACCTCTCCTTTTCTTTTTTCACCGACCTCCGATTGCTAATCGAAAAAGAATCGATTCATTGGCCTTCTCTGATAGAGGAGGCCAGTCGACGGCACCTCAAGATTCCGCTCTACCACGGCATGAGTCGGCTGGCATTGTCTAACGCAACGACAGGAGTTCCTTCTCTCGTACTCCAACAACTTGCGCCATCGACCATGGCTGAACTGATACTCTCGTTTCTCTTTCAGCGATTGGTGACGACTCAGCCCCTCCCAGAACTCGGACACTTTCTATTGTGGATTACCCAACCGCCAGGACGCAGGCTTGCCTGGCTTCATCGCATCCTCTTCCCTTCACCAATCTTTCTGGCTTATCGGTATGGATGTGAGGGTGTACGGCGCCCCTGGCACACCAAGATCAACAGATTGCTGCAACTGATACGTGCAGCAATCCTATTGATCACTCGTATGCTGATCCGGCTCGTCAGTGACCGAGCAGCAAGGACCATCTCGTGATTCACCTCTTTCCTTCCCTTAGCTTAGACGATCGGTTCACTGCGCAGGATTTACCAAATAAACTTCAGCTGCCTCTCTTAAACAATAGGGTTGTCCCTCGTATCATCTCATCGAGCATGCTGCCGACGATTCAAGAAGGCGACAGACTCGAGCTCGGTCCTCCGACCTCTCTCACCGTCGGCGCCATCGTGGTATTCAGGCACGACAGCCTCCTCATCTGCCACCGCATCACTGCTATCGATCCGCAAGGCGCGCTCACGACGAAAGGCGACGCGACGCTGGGTTCCTGTGAAATTGTTCAGCCTGACTCTGTGATCGGAGTGGTTACCGGAGTCATCCGCAAGGGCGCTCACCTATCTCTCGAAAAACAGCCAGATGTGCCACCGGCCGTAGCCAATCTGAGCAGCCTCATGAGTCGCATTTGGACTGTCGCTGTCCGGTCAGTGGCCCAGAGTGTTTGTGTTCTTATGAGATTCTCTCTCTTCCAATCGGCACTAACCGCACTGTTCAGGTGGACAGCCACAGTCGATGTCCTTACTCCTACGCCACTCCAGTCTCTCTCCTCCCTTTCCAAGATAACCTCGTTCACCCTCCGAATGTTTCCACTCATGCCCGGACTTCTCGCTGCGTCCATCGATCAGAAACAGACGCGTTTCGTGATACGACTAGGACCGTGGCAATTAGCTCAATACGACCCAACCACCGAAACACTTCTGCTCCGCCAACCTCTCCAAGACGCCGGATTAGAGTCGTTCATTCGACAAATCTGCCGTCAGCGTTGAATAACTTCTGAGTGACGCGTTAAACCGTCTCAAATCTCGCACATACTCCACCATCCACCCGCCAATCGAATAGAGCCAAAATCTCTTCTGTTCCACAGCCTGAAACATAGATCTTTTTGCCCGTTCTATCCGTAGAGTGCTATAGTCGGGGCGGACATGAGGTGATCACGACTTTTCTTCATCACTCACTCCTAATGGATAAAGCCTCGCAGTACACCACATCTATGATCGACCCGGCTTTGCTCGCTCGCGTGGTGACTGGCGATCAGCAGGCGTTCAGCCAGCTCTATGACCATTCGAGCACGCTCTTATTCACATTGGCGGTCAGAATCTTGGGAAATCGCGAAGAAGCGGCGGAGCTCTTGCAGGACGTGTACTTAGAAGTCTGGCGAAAGGTCTCACGCTATGACGTCGGGCGTGGAACTCCCATTGCATGGTTGGTCACCCTGACCAAGAGTCGGGCCATCGACCGACTACGAGCCAGAGCCTCACGAGGGTATGGAGCCACGAACCAGCCGGAATCCGAAACCGCTGCACAGATGGCTGATCCAGGGCCAAGCCCCCTTGAGACGCAGGCCGATCAAGAACTGCGTACCGCAGTCGGGACAGCTGTAGCTGGATTACCTCAGGCGCAGCAACAAGCGATTGCGCTTGCATACTATGAAGGACTCTCCCATAACGAGATCGCCTTGCGGCTCAACCAGCCGCTGGGAACAGTCAAAACCAGGATCAAACTGGGGATGTCCAAGCTCCGAGAGAGCCTCCAACAGTGGAGAAATCATGGTGACCTCCGATGACGCATGAAGAACTCGAAGATTCGGTTCCTTTGTATGCCGCAGGCTCGCTGGACAAGGTCGAGCGGCAGGCGCTGGAAGCCCACTTACTTTCCGGCTGCACATCGTGCCACAGCGCGCTGAAGGACTATCAATCTGTCGCCGCGCTTCTCCCGCTCAGTCTCAGCCCGGTCAGCCCCCCACGCTCTCTCAAAGCTAAAGTCATGGCCGAGCGAAACCCTACACCGCTTCCAGCTGAAACGGAAAAGAAGGAACCGGCCAAGCCAAGTTTGGAGCCTGGAGAATGGATGGAGCACCTCTTTCCTCCCGTCGCTCCCGCCCGATCCTCATCATTACCCTGGGCTCTCGGTTTCGCCGCACTCCTGATCGTAGCGGTCGGAGGATATGTGGCATGGAACTTCTCGACACAACGTTCCATCGCCACATCCAGCATCCAGCAGCTCGAGACATCGCTTCAGGAAAAATCGGCGAAGCTTGCCGATTTGAGTCGAGAAGTTGCCGACCAAGCTAAAACCCTCGCGGAGTTACGCAATGAATTGGATCAACGAACGATTGAGGCAACGGAAGCGAAAGAACAGTTAGCCCGGCGTGAGGCGGAACTGGAAGACACTCGCATTGAACTCACTCAGCGAAACGCTGCTCGCATCGGCAAGACTCCGCAAGACGAATTGGCCACACTCCTTAAAATTCCCAACGTCACGGCCGTGTCTCTCACTGGATCGGACATGGCCAAACGGGCCGTGGGATTCTTGCTCTACGATGCTCGAACCCAAAACGCGTGGCTCTACTCCATCAACCTGCCGGAAAGCCCTCCTGGCACGACCTATCAGCTATGGGCCATTCACGATAAACCCGTGAGCATCGGAACCTTTAACATGGATCCAGGGGAAACCTCTCACCTATTGACCAAGAAAGCGCCGAGCTTCGCGGCTGCGAAGACCTTTGCCGTCAGCCTCGAACCCTCAGGCGGCCGCCCGCAGCCAACTGGACCGATCTACCTCTTGAGCCGATCGTAACCCAGTTTGTCTAGTCTATCTGGTTTGTCTGGTTTTGTTTAACCGAACAACGGACTTCTTCCGTTGAAGAACTTTTTCAGAATGCGACTAGAGCGTCCTGGTGGACCAAAGGAATCTTTTTCGCCTTACCTCCTGCACTCGCCCCTCGCCTAAATTCCCTGCGCTTAGCTGATAAACCGCCACGATTCATGTGAATGAGCTTGACGCCTTGCTTGGCATGATGCAGTGACCTGCACATGGGACTATCCTGGAATGTTTTAATAGAAAATTTACAGTCTATTTCTATTCCATTGATGTATAAACAGCGAAGATTTTTTGCTGTACGACGGGAGCGTCATAGCGGCCTCCCTGCAGAGTGAACAGCTCGGGAGACCCGTGATGCAGGCGCGCCCCAACAGGACGATACCCGTACACTGCGCGATGGTCCTTCTCGTATCCCTCGCAGCCTATTTTTCTCCAGAAAATGCGTGCGCTGTTCGCCCCTTTGTGACGGATGATGCCAGGATTGTCTACAAGGGACAACTCGGGGCGGAAACATATGGCGGCACGACGGTGGTGAAGGGAGAGAGCCCCGCGTATGAGGCGCGCACATTGG
>CAYNDW010000171.1:0-10285 GCA_964395375.1 uncultured Cytophagia bacterium | reverse complement strand
AAGTGTGGGATCGCTCCGAAGACGAAGGCAAAACGTGGAGCAATTTATTTGATGGGTTGTATACGAAGAAGAAATGAGGGCGCGTTTAAACGTCTGCCTGATGCTGAAGCATCAGCCTAGGAAGTGCAAGCCCTGCTTGCGGGTAGTGTCTCATTTTCAAATTTCACGCTTGAAAGGGTTTCGCGCCACGTCCGGGCAAGAAAAATTCCCCGAAGGGGAAAAATAGAACAGCCCAGGGCAACGCCCTGGGTCCATTGATGCCGTTTTCCGTAGCCCTGAAAGGGCGATACAACGGCGCGTATATTTTTTCCCCATTCGATGCGTTCCATACCGCGCCGTTGGCGCTCTGAAATTCTCCTCAAACGTTTTTTCCAGGGCGTTGCCCTTCGCTTTCACATTTGTCCCCTTCGGGGACGGCAATCGCGGAGCATTTTGATTCGGTTGGCAGGTATGCAGGAACGCGAGAAGCATACCCGTTGAAAACTTTTGTGCAAGCGAGAAATCATGAAAAGCAAACTGAGACACCACCCGCTTGCAGGGGCTGCCACTCAATGGTACATAGCCATCTTTAGATGGCTTTCATCTCCTAGTCTGATGCTTCAGCATCAGGCAGAGATTGGCGATTGCCTCAACGCAGACTCGTTCTTACCACCACCACGCACGTTGAATCCGTCACGACTTTACTCACCAGCTCTCCGCCGGCAACTTGCGCGTGCATCGCGCCTAAGTTGGTGGCGTAATCATTCTTGTGCCATGCGATGAGATACGCGGCCCAGCGGCTCGCGTCGATGCGCGCGGCAAGCTCGGCTTGGCTTTGCGCAACATTGCGCGAAGCTGGCGCGGAAGAAATTTTCGCCTGCCCCACGGCCCACACCACGCCGGCATTGGCGTCAATCGCCTTCTGTCCAAGCGCGCGGCGTGACGCCACGTCTTCTGGCTGCTGCACGATGCGCTCTTGCAAAGCGAGCAGGGCTTGCGCCTCGGCCTCCGTGGGCACGCGCGTTTCGGTCTGCGTTCCCGTGGTTTCATTCGCGCTCAACCTGCCTCCTGTTTCCGGCGCGCGCGGTTGCTTCGCGGCGTCTTTCGAACAAGAGCCAAGCAAGAATACCAACATACTCATGCCGCAAGTTGTCGCACCCCGCAATACTCTGCGCCAGAGTTGAATGGGCTTTCGCAATTGTGTCATGGCGAAACTCCTTTTTTCGAGTGGAGAAAAGCATTATTCCGCGCGAGCAATATAGCAGGGCCTCGGATAAATGCAAGCTCTCGGTGGTCGTCATCCGGATTAGCGCTTGCAAATCTATTCCGGTTTCAATAGATTCGCGGCCACATTTGTATAAAAGCAGTTCAAATTTTAAATTGCAAATTTTCAATTTTAAATTTGAACTGCTTTTACTCTCGGGAATGGATGGGAGCCTGGTGGCCTCCGCGGTCTTCAAAACCGCAGTTCCGCCGCTTATGCGTTGGAAGGTGAGTTCGATTCTCACACGTTCCCGCTTTTTTAGCTACAAACTTGCAATTCCCCGGCGCGGCCTGCTACGATCTCGTGCTTCTCTCCCCGCCTCCTCGGCAAGAAGATAAAGCGGCACATTGCTCCCGCGAAAATTTCCTCCCGGCAAATACGGACTCGTACTCAAGCTAGGCTTGCCGCGCCAAGGCCGCGCACAGATTTTTCATGCTCGTGCTCGTGCCGCCGTTATGCTTGAGCACGGGTTTGTAATTGCCCGCGTCGCGATATTGGATTAAAATTAAGGCCGCAGATACTTTTGAATCTTTTGCCGCTCCTGGCCGAGGGTTTGCATTTCTTCTGGGCAATAGAAATGTGTTGCCAACTGCGCTCGCGTGGTTGCATTCAAGGACGGAATTTTTAACCTCAGGAGTGATCCATGTTCACGACGAACTTTTCACGGAGCATGCGCAAGGCGATCGGGAGTATGAAAATTTTTGGCGCGGGTTTGAGCCTCGTGCTCTTCTCGTTGCCGCAAACAAGCTCCGCGCAAGAGCTGACGCTCGTCGCCAGTTTGCCGCCGAGCTTGATAGGAACGAACACGCTCGCGCGCGTTTCTCCCAAACCCGAGCCGGCTTTGCCTTTGTTGGAAAGATTGGAAACGCTCGAGACTTTGACCGAGAGTGAAGCGCCCGCAGAAATTCACGCGCTATTCGCGGAAGGCCTGCCCTGCCAACTGCACGCGCGCTCCGAAGAGGGCGTGGAGATTACCGAAGTGCATCCGTTGTTTCCGGCAAATATTGCAGCAAAAGAAGCCGCGCCCGCAAGCGTAGCGAGCCCGGCGCCGTTGCCCAAGATGACGCCCACGCCGAAACCCGTGGTGCAGCCGTTGATGTCCGCCACCGCGGCGGATGCGCCTTACGTCAGCGAAAAGATTTCTTCTTTGCAGAAGATGGTGGATTTGATGCAAGCGAAAGAAAAGCTCATGCAACGCCGCGCGTATTATGAAAAGAAACTCGGCGAGTTTGATAGCAAGGTGGGGAAGGAATAAGGGACCCGCACGACTAATCGGAGAACAAAATAGGTTGCACTTCCGATCTCTCGCCCTGTCAATCAGGAGGAATCTTTTTTACGCGCTGGGCATAGCGCCAAGCGCTGAAAAAGATTCCTGCTGAATGACATACCAACTGCACGACCTCCGCATAATCCCGCCCCAGCTTTTTGAACACAACCCCGCCGCGAGCGTCTTTCCTCAAAAAAACGAGTTTAGCCATGCCCGTGAGCAAACAATATCGCGAGTTCATCTTGCAGCAACTCGAAGCCGTTGGCCCGGTGGTTTGCAAGAACATGTTCGGCGGCGTCGGAGTTTATTACGATGCGCGCTTCTTTGCCATCGTTTTTAATGACGCGCTTTACTTCAAAGTTGATGCGCGCAATCGCCCTGAGTTTGAAGCCGAGGGCATGGAGCCATTCAAGCCTTTCGCCAACCGGCCGATGACCATGCAGTATTATGAAGTGCCCATTCACGTCATCGAAGACGTCGAGCAGTTGGCGGAGTGGGCGCGCAAAGCGCTTGCGGCAGCAACGCCAATTCAAAAGAAAAGCCGCGCCACAAAGCCAGCGCAGACCGCGCAACGAACGAGAAGGAGAACATGAGCGTGGAGGTCATAACGGTTCGCGCGATGACGGCGCACGATTGGCCTGCCGTGGCCGCGATCCATGCGGAAGGTATTGCAACGGGCCATGCGACTTTTGCAGGTGCGCCGCCGGCTTCATGGGAAGAGTGGAGCGCGGGCAAAATAAATTCCTGCAGTCTCGTCGCGTGCGCCGGCGAAAAAATTTTGGGATGGACGGTGTTAAGCCCGATGTCAGCGCGCAAAGTTTATGCGGGCGTGGCGGAGGTGAGCGTGTATGTCGGCGCGCATGCGCGTGGGCGCGGTGTCGGCGCGCGCTTGCTCGCCGCCTTAATCGCGCATTCGGAAGCGCAGGGCATTTGGACTTTGCAAGCCGGCATTTTTCCGGAGAACGAAGCGAGCTTGCGCCTGCATCTCAAACACGGCTTTCGCGAAGTGGGAAGGCGTGAGCGCTTGGGCAAAATGGAGCACGGCCCCATGCAAGGCCAATGGCGCGATGTAATCTTGTTGGAGCGAAGAAGCGCGAAGGTCTTTTGAAATGAAAAATTTGGCGGAGGAGATTTTACTCGTCGTAGCCTTAAATCGTTTGAGTGTGTCACAAATCGCAGGACCGGTTTATTTCCCTCAGCGTTGTCATTCAGGAGGAATCTTTTTCGGCATAAGCACTGTGGTTTGACTTAAAAAGATTCCTTCTGAATGACAGGGAAGGAGAGTGCTCCTGTGAAATGTAACACACTCAAATCTTTTTAAGCACTCGGCAATATCTCCAGCGCGTAAAAAGATTCCTGCTGAATGACCGGTGAGTAGGAAAAGTGTGATCTCTATTTCGCCCGGAGTAATAAGTCACCTCGCTCGAAGAGACGACTTAGGCAAACAAGCGCAGAAGAAGCTGCGGTGGCGCAGCGACAAGGCCCAAGAAAAAGTCTCGCGCGAGCGCGGTGTTGAAAGGCGTTTTCACGTTTAGCGCTTCGCTAGTGCGCGAGCAACGCTCTCGCAATCATCTCGTGCAGCTTCGCCCGGAACGCCAGGAGGCGGCGATTCTCGCGCGTAGGATGCACGCGATTCGAGAGCAACACGACGAAGAGTTGCGTTTGCGGATCGGCCCACACCGAAGTGCCGGTGAAGCCCGTGTGGCCGAACGCCGCGGCGCTCATCAATCTCCCCGCGGAATTTTTTCCATCCGCCGTGTCCCACCCCAACGCGCGGCTGCTGCCCGCCACCACTTCCTGCCGTTTGATAAACCGCGCAATCGTTTCGGGCGCGAGCAATTGCAGCTCGCCATAACTTCCTCCATTCAACAACATCTGCAGGAACATGCCCACGTCGCGCGCGGTGGAGAAGAGTCCGGCGTGCGCCGAGACGCCGCCGAGCGTGTAGGCATTCTCGTCATGCACGGTGCCGTGTATGATTTTGCCTTTGCGGCCGAGCGTGAGCGTGTCAAGCTCCGTGGGCGCGATGCGTGTGAGCAAAGCGGAGTCGGGTTTATAAAACGTCTCACGCATGCGCAGCGGCGCGAAGATTTCATCGCGGCAAAACGCATCCAAACTTTTGCCGGAAACGAGTTCGATAATTTTCCCCAACAAGATGACGCCGAGATCGGAATAGATAGTTTGCGTGCCGGTGGGATAAGTCAATCCTTCTTTGAGAATGACGTCGAGAATTTCTTCAGGCGTGTGATACTCCAAAAAGTAGCGGCGAAACGCAATCAAGCCGGAAGAGTGCGTGAGCAAATGGCGCACGGTGATTTTCTCTTTGTCTTTGCCGGTGAAGTTGGGGAGATAACTTTGCACGGGCGCATCGAGCGCAAGCTGGCCGCGCTCATAAAGCAGCATGCACGCGGTGGTGGTGGCAATCACTTTGGTGACGGAGGCCATATCGAAAATGGCGTGGAGCGGCATCGGGCGCGCAAATTCTTCATAACCCAAATTGCCGAACGATTCATGCAATGCGATGGTCGCATTGCGCCCAAGCAACAACACCGCGCCGGGAAACACGGAGTCACGCACGGCTTGTTGCATGAGCTCGCGCACGCTGTCGAGTTGCGCACTTGAGAGGCCGGCTTCGTGCGGAAAGCCGTAGCGCAAAGTGGGTGCGAGGGTGCGCGGCATTTCCTTGGGCGGGTTTGATAAAGCTTCGAGCGTCAAGCCCGCGCCACGCTCAAAATATTCGGGAATGGTGATGGGCAAACGTCCGGAAATTTTTTCGAAGCCCGCGAGCGCGCGTGCGGCGGTCGTGCTCATGAGCGGGCTGTCGTCATAAGCGACCAGATAGGCCGCGCATTTCCGCACTTGCGGATAGAGGTAGGGATTGCCCAAGCTCACCACCGCCGCGGGCGTGGCGAGATTGAGCAATGCGTCGAGACGCGGCTGCAGCGCTGGAGGCAAACCGGTTTCGCCTTTCCATGATGCGATGCGCGTGTACGCGGGAATGATTTGCAGCTTCGCGGTTTTGGCCGCTTGCAAAATTTTATCGAACTCCGCTTGCGCAGTTTCGGCAAGCAGATGAAATGATTTGAAGCTGGGGAGAAAACGCTGAAGTTCATTCATGAATGGCGTCGTGCTCGTGATTTGCGGCGCATCCCACACGTTGATGACCACGATTTGTTCGCTTGCAATTTGGCGTACGGGCAGCAAGTCCTCGTCGTTTTGCAAAAGAGTCAAAGCGCGACGCGCTGCGGTCTCAGCCGCAACCGTCGCGGACTGGCGCAATACTTTGTATGCAAGTGAATCCAGGCGCACGGCGCGATGCTGCGGCAGTTCGAGTTTGGCTTTAGCGCGCAGAATGCGCCGCACGGATTGCTCGATGCGTGCACGCGCAAGCGCACCGGAAAGCACGAGTTGCTCCAATGCGAGAATCATTGTGGGAATATTATCCTGCGCGAGAATAAGGTCTGCGCCCGCTTGAATGGCCGCGGCCGTGGCGAATGCCGGCGTATAGTTGCGATTGATCGCCCACATGTTCATTGCATCCGTAATCACCAAGCCTTCAAACTTGAGTTGCTCGCGCAAAAGCGTCGTCATAATTTCCGGCGACATGGTAGCGGGCGCGTAGGGATTCATGCGCGTGCTCGGAACGTTGAGGTGCGCGGTCATGATGGCGTCCACGCCGGTTGCAATCGCGCGGCGAAACGGCGCGAGTTCGACCTGCGCCAAGCGCGCGCTGTCCGAAGCAATATAGGCAAGCGCGATGTGCGTGTCTTGTTTGGTATCGCCGTGCCCGGGGAAATGTTTGGCGGTGCAGAGGATATTGCCGTCGTGACTGCCGCGAATGTGCGCCGCGACAAATGCGGCCACGTCTTGCGGGTCTTCGCCAAACGAGCGCGTGTTGATGATGGGATTTTCGGGATTGTTGTTCACGTCGGCCACGGGCGCGAAATTGAAATTAAGCCCGAGCGCACGCGCCTCACACGCGGTGTGCCAGCCCATCTCATACGCGAAGCTGGTATCGCTGGTCGCCGCGAGCGCCATGTTCGGTGGAAAGCGTGTGCCGCGAAAACGCGTCCCGCCGTTTTCTAAATCAGCCGAAAAAAACAACGGCACGTTGCTCAACGCTTGCAGATGATTGGTCATGAACGCCGTGGCGTACGGCTCACCGTTCCACAAATGCAAGCCGCCGATATGATGCTCGCGCACGAGCGTTTCCACTTTGCGCCACTCGTCATCATGCGCGGGTTTGAAATTGGCGTCGAGATAATAGATGAACATTTGCCCAAGCTGCTCGCGCAAAGTCAAACGCGCGAGCGTGTCCTCGAGCCATTGCGCGGAGGAGAAGCGCGGCATTGCACTTTGTTGTCGCGCTCCGGGTTGACATCCCAAGAAGATCACGGCGAATAAACAAGCGCGTAAAACGCAACGGGTTGTGCTTGAGGGCGAGGATATCGGCATGGCGTGCGGCGGCCTTTTAGGGAGTTGGCAGTGCAGGGGCGAGTTGCAACGAAAGGGGGGTGTTTCAACAAAAGCGCTTTTGTACTCGTTTCGAGTGAGATGGTACTGCGACATTTATATCGCGCATCCTGGTTCTTCGCGACATGAATTTCGAAGTGCTTTGCCGGCGCAGACAAACTAACCCGTGGCGGGCCTAGTTTTGCGGGAAAAGATTGTTACTGCTCAAAAGTTTTTTCCGGTAGAGGCAAACCTTCGAAAATTTTAGCTATGGGCAATTCGAAGCCGGGTAACAACTCCGGTGCGGTTAAAACGTCGCGCACGCTATGTTTGCTAGTGGCCGTGCAGACGAGCACTTCGCGAGAGTCTGAAATGACGACCCAAACCGTATGTGTGCCCTGTTCGAGATACTCGTCTACTTTATTCATGACCTGCAAGAAGTTGTCTTCCGGCGAGATAATTTCAACCGAGAGATCCGGCGCAAGCCCGGGAAAGTGGCGAAGGTCTTGGGGCAAGCGCTCTTTGCGGACAAAAGCAACGTCGGGCACGCGGGATTGACGTTCGCGCTCGGGCCAAAGTTTGAAATTGGTTTCGGTCATTGCCAGGCCAGCAGCCACGGTCTCCAAATAAAGATTCATGCGAGTGATCATTCTGCCTTGAATGATCCCGTGTTCGGGGCTTGCCATTTTGAACACCACCTTCCCATTATAAAGTTCAGTTGAATAAGGGAATGAAGTTCCTTGCAATTCTTCGAGAGTCACGTCGGTGCGTTCTGTAATCGGCAAGGTGCGTTTTTTTAATGAGGGTGTCGCGGCTTGCGGTGGCGCGACAATTTCGAGGGTTTCGGTCATCAGATTAACCTTTGGGTTGTTTCGGTTTGGCTTAACTGTCAGCGCAGCATAAAAGGTTTACGCGATAATGTCAAGCACTTTGCCGTCTGCCAGTTCACGAAATGTTTTTAAAAACTAGCTTGCAACTAAAACTTAATTTCCGTTTATTGCCCGCCGTTTTTCGAACAAACTTCTCGGCGCTTCGCATGCTCGTGTTCAAGGAAGAAGACGTGCAGCGCGTACCGTCGCCGAGGCTAATCCCTCAAACTTAGAACTTTGCCCGACACGGAGGTCCGACACATGTTCACGTTCAAATCCCGCGAACTCGATCTCATCGAGATTCTTCCGGCTTCTTCTCCCGCTTTAAAACAAAACCTCGAACAGCTCATCGAAGATTCCTCCACGTGGAATGCCGCGATTGCCAGCCTCGATCCCAACACCGGCACGTATCGCATCGTGTTGGAAGGCACATTGCGGCAGCAATCTAAAATCAGCGCGCCGAGCCTGAACTAATTGCGCCGCTCGGTTTCGTCCCCCGGTTTTGCCCGCTCCGTTTCATGCGACGCTAGCGCGCGTTTGAAACGGAGCGCTCTTCCAACCGCAAACACTCCTCACACCGCAGCGGGCGGCAATACAATTTTTGTAAATAGATCAAGCCTTGTTGATCGCGCGCGAATTTTCCCAGCTTCGCGCGCACCGGCAAGGTGCGCGACAATTGCTCCCGCATTGCGCGCGTGATTTGGTTTTCTTGCAGTTTGGGCAAAAGACTGTAGGCCTCTTGCACTTGATTGCCGCGCGTGGCATTGTCCGCGGCGCGAAAGTAAAACCACAAGCCCGGCAAAATAAGATTTCCCAAAATATCGAGCGCGCGTTCGCGGCCGAGCAAATCGCCAATGGGCGCGCGGCCCGAAGAACGACGGCCGCGCAAATCATAATGCGATTGCCAAAAACCCGGTGCCGGGCAAATGAAGTATTGCAGCAGCTCACTCATGAGTTGCTTGGGCTCATGCCCCAAGGCTTGCACGGTTGCGGCAAGGTGCTCCAAAATTCCGCTATGATAGAATTTCAAAATCAATTGACCGAGCGCCGCGAGACGGCGCGTCGGAAAGTTGGGCGGGCGCAGGCGGAAGAAGTGCCACGCTTCCAAGCGCAGCGGGCGAATCTGCAACGTGTGGCGCAGCTCTTCCCATAAAATTTTTCGCGGCGCAAGAAGCGCGGCAACTTCGGCCTCGTCGCATGAATTATGCTCCGCCAGAAAGCCCGCAGCGCCAAACAACAGCGCTTCGAGCAAAAGTTCCGGGTTGTGCTCGCGCGTGGCGCGCAACTCGGCAAAGAGCAAATCTAGAGGCAGCAACTCCGCGAGCTTACGAAACGGCTCCTGATTTTTATCATACCCCAACGCCTCCGCGAGGCCGCGATACACGGCTTGATCCCACGAGCTTTGCTGCACTTGCTCGGCAAACGCCTCAGCCTTGGCTTGGAAGCGCAAGCCGCCGGCGTGATGCACGGTCGCGAAAATTTTTTCGGGAGAACTTTGGCTCAAAGGACAGGTAAGAATCATGGCGGGCGCAAGGTCAAACGCGCGCACGAAATTTTCTGGCAGGAGCAACTGCGGAACCGGTAATCCGTTCTCCCGCATAATCATGGGCGCAGTCGCGTTGCTGGCGAGGAGAGCCACGTGCAGCGCAACTTCGTTATACGCCGGATCACAATGATGGCCGTGCGCTTCCCAATCCGGCGCCCGCAAATGGCACTCGACATCGCCTTCGATGAGTTTGCCGGCAATGCGTAAAGTCGCGCGAAGAAAGTCCGGGCCGCTCGCGGAATTGTATTGGCCGGGATTAACGATTTCGAGCGCGAGGCCGTCGGTCGTGCTCAAATACTGCGCAGGGAGAGATTGGCTGCGCCAAATTTCGTGGAGTTTGGCTTCGGAGAAATTCGATTGAAGCGACATTGCCCCTCCGATTTGATGAACCATGGCGTGGCCGTGGTTTGCGTTACGGCGCGCATAAAAAAACAAAGCCGCGGCTGAACATTTTGAGGTATCAGACAGAAGCTACCATTGATACCTTTGCCCGCGCATTTTTTGCGGCGGACGAATCACGTGCATGCGTTTGAGCTTCGCCACCTGCTCGATACGTTGTTCGGCGAAGCGATTCGAAGCCACGCTCGTGGGAATATTTTCTTTCCGCGAAAGTTCGAACACTTGTTTGACGATGTGATAAATGCCCTCGGCCTGTTTCAGCGCTTTGTCACGATTGTAGCCTTCGACTTCGTTGCCCACGTTGATCAAGCCGCCGGCATTGATCACGTAATCGGGCGCATAGAAAATTCCCCGCTCTTGCAAAATTTTGCCGTGCTTCTTTTCCTCCGCGAGCTGGTTGTTCGCGGCGCCGGCGATGATTTTGCATTTAAATTGCGGGATCGTTTCGTCGTTAATGATCGCGCCCAAAGCGCACGGCGCAGAGACGTCGCACTCACAGGCATAAATTT
>CAYNDW010000170.1:0-10334 GCA_964395375.1 uncultured Cytophagia bacterium | reverse complement strand
AGGAAATCACGCCCATCGTGCGCCCGGCATAACGCTCGTCTTCACACAGCTCCGCGATTTTATCCACCACGGCTTCGGCTTCGCGCGGATTGCTTGCGCCCTCCGCGTCTTCGTGCCATTGGCCTTCGAGCACGCGCACGGGAATGATTGCCGGTTCCAAACGTTCATGCGGCAAAGGCAAACGCAGCGGCTCGATTTTTTCATCATAAAACTGCTCGTTGTTGAAGCGAATGATCTCAGGCGCGCAACGGAAGTGCTCGCGCAAGATCAAGCTTTGATGCGCGGGAGCAAACGCGGCCTGGGCTTGATCAAAAAGACTCGCGTGCATGTCCCACATGGCCGCGCTCGCATTGGGCATCTCGGTAAGATGGCGCGCAATCAACTCGCGCACTTGCGCGTGATCTGCGCCGGAAGTTTCCGGGCTTACTTGTTTATGATCGCCGATGATGATGGCGCGTTCCGCGCGAAACAACGCGCTCAACGCATAGAGCGGACATTGGCTGCTTTCATCGACAATGATCACGTCGAACTTTTCTTCCGTGGGCGAAAAAAGATCGAGCACGCGCTCCAGCGGCATGATCCAAACCGGTATCGCGGGCCGGCATTGCGGCAGAAGCTGCGCGGCTTCCTGGAAGTAAGCGTCGCGGCTTTTTTCCGCGGGATTGGTTTCGAGCATTTGCGTCGTTTGCAACCACGCATTGAGCGCGGCCTTTTGCTCCGGCGTGAGGCGCTGCGCTTGTTGCAGCCACGCGCGCTGCGCGATGAGGGCTTCGAGCAAACGCGCTTCCTGCGCGAGCGCGGCGCGGAGACGCTCTTCGTCGTCGGCCACGGCGGTTTGCGCGCGTTGTTGTTCATACCAAGATTGAATGCGCCGCCATTCCCACGCTTCGCGCCAATACGCTCGCGGCACACGGTGATTCTGCGCTTCAATTTCCGCCAGCCACCGCGGAGCGGCGAGGCGCAATTTATCCCGCAACTGTTGCAACTCGCGCAATTGCGGCAGCAGCTCGTTGAGGCGTTGCAATTCTTGCAAGGCGTTCTCCCAGGCTTGCGGATCGCGCGCCTCTAACGCTTCGAGCAAGTGTGCCCATAGCGCATGCGCATTTTCCCGCGCCAAGCCGTCGCGCAAAAATTCCGACCAACGTTCGGAGAACGCATAGCGCGTGGCGGAAGTCGCGCTCTGCGCAAAGGCGAGCAGCCCGTCGCGATAACTCTTCAACCATTCCGCTTCTTGCCACGCAGGCGGGCCTTCGGGTTTGATTTGATCCACGGAGGCCGCGAGCGCGCGCAGATAGGTTTGATTCCAACCCAACACCGGCTCGAGCAGGCGCAAATACTCTTCAATGAGTTTGAGCAGTTGCTCGTCATCCGCTTCCGGAATCGGGCCGCCGACTTCGCGCATGGCATTGGCCCACAGCGCCCAAAACTTGCGCTGAGATTCTTCGACGTCGAGATAGCGCAGCAAAACGAGCACGTCTTCCGCGGTGCGCGGCGCATTGCCGTTCAAACGATATTCTTCGAATACACGCAACGCGCGTTTGCCGTTGCCATAGCGAAAGCGCAAGCTCACGCCGTGATTCTTGGCCAGCTCTTCATAGAGCAGTGTCATGTCCGCGCGCGCGGCTTTCGCGTCAAAGACGAGCGGCAGCGCCACGGCATAATGCGCGAGGGCTTTTTCCGCGGCGCGAATGGAGCGCAATTGCACGCGGCATTCGCGCGCAAAATTTTGCCAATGCTCTTCGCGTTGGCCGCCATACACCACGTCTTGCAACACGCCGCGCAGCCACGGCGCGGTGAATGATTCCAGCTTGCGCAGTGCGCGCTCGGCCAGCGCGATTTTCTGTTGCAAATCCGCGGGCGCGAGCGCGGGCAAAGTCCAGCCGCGCAACAAAGCTTCGCGCTGCGGCGCAGCGGCTTCAAACGCCGCAAGCTGCGCACTGTGCTGCGCGACTTCCGCGGCGGTGGGCAAATCTTCGAGCAGCGGCAAGGCTTGCGCGAGCAAGCCCAAATTTTCCGGCGCAAACACGGATAGCAATTCATGCAAACGCAGCAGATCACCGGCGGAAAGCGGCAGCTCACATTCCGGCGGAATGGCGTCCGGCAACCAGCCGTATTCGGCGTGATGCTCCGCCAGCCATTGCGCGACTTGCATGGTGTTAAACTCGCGGCCTTGAATGAAGATGGTCTCGTTTTCCGTTTCGGCCGCGGCTAAAAGCCCGTTGCGCCAACGGGTGAGCTCTTCGCGGCACGCGTGCAACTCGGCTGCGGTTTTTTGCAATGCCAGCTCCGCGGCCGAAAAATCAAACGCGGCCAGCTTTTCATGGACGCCGGCGAGCGCGGCAGCAAGTTCCTCGCGCGCGTGGGTTTCGCTTTCGAGCACGGCCACGCATAACGGCGCAATTTCGGGCAAGTGGCGTTTGAGCATCTCGCCCAACACGCGTAGCGCGCGCTCGGTTTGCGAGGTGATTAACACCCGCTTGCCGTGCGCGAGCAAATGCGCGATCAAATTCACGATCGTGTGGCTTTTGCCGGTTCCGGGCGGGCCTTGCACGGCCACGCCGAAATGCTGCGCCAAACGTTGCGCGATTTCTTTTTGCTCCGCATTCGCCGGCAGCGGGAAAAAAATCTGTTCGCCGAGCGGCAGCCACTTTTGCCGTTCGGCCTCCGTGGGCGCGAGCGGAATTGCAGTTGCCAAAGCCGCCAAGCTCGAAGCAATGGGATGATCGGTTTGCAGCGCGGCAATGATTTTTTTAAAATCCTCTTGCCAGGCTTTGCCGGCTTTCTTGCGAACAAAAACGAGCGGCGCATGAAACACGCGCGGACGTTGCGCCGGTGTTATGAGCGCGCCGTTCGTGATTTCTGAAAAACACACTTCGGTCTCTTCTGCGATGACAGAGCCGATCTCGCGCAAAGCCGCGCCGATTTTTTCCGGATCATGCAGCGGCAAGTTGCGTTCGCGCCAATGCGTTTCGACTTCGGAGAGCGGCTTCGCATGCGCGAGTGGAATCCCGCGCAACAGCTCCAAATCAAGCGCGGCGCTCGGCTCGATTGGAACCACGGCGAAGCGCTTGCTCTCCGCGTCGAATAACAATTCCGCGCGCACGACGAGCAGCGGCCGGAAAATCGTATGCGCCTCATTTTGCCAAGCGAGCAAGCCGTCGCCGAGGAGCAATTCGAGTTGATCGCCTTCGCGTTGCAAGCGTTGCTGGAGCGCGAACAATTCCTCATAAAGCTGATTCACGCACTGCTGCGCGAGCGCAGTCTCCGCCCAGGTTTGCCACTCGCGCGCGCGCCAATTTTCCCAAAGCGCCACGCGCTCCGGGTCGCTTTCAAATGTGATTGCAACGGCGCCGTTCGTGCTCGCCGCGCACGGTTCCGTTTCATCCGCCAGCGTGAAGGTGAGGGGCGCGAAAGCCTCCGGCTCCTCGGTCCGCTCGTGTTCGGAGGGCGAAGGTTCGTTGCGCAGATTATTGAGCCAGGTAAGAAAGTCGGTGGGCGCGTTTGCTTCCGTTTGGTTGGATTCAAAAAGAATGTCACGGCGTCGCGGCGGCTGCTGCGGATCAAAGCCCTCTTCGAGCAACCACGCGCGCAATGGCTCCGGCGGAGCGGGTGGAGGCGGCACGGTTTGCCGCTGAATTTCAAGGCATGCTTCGCGCTTCGATCCGCGGCCATTCCACCAGCAACCCGCGCCCTCGGGCATCTCTGCTTGCCAAACGCAAAACCCTCTTGCCTCGCGCAGATCGCGCTCCAGCGGCGTGGTCAAATCCTTCAGCGCCGTGAGGTATTCAAAAATCTTACTGACGTTTGTTTTTATCGTGCTATTCATGTTCGAGTAGGTTCGTTGGCTGGTTGCTGGTTGCTGGATGCTGGATCCTGAATACTGAATACTTGATGCCCGATGCTTGATGCTTGAGGTTAAATGCCGGGCTTTATCAAATCTCCAGCAACCAGCATCCAGCAACTGTGCGGCTAACTTGACAACTCTCTCGCCGCGTGGTAGACAATACCGACATAAAGCAGCTTTTGCGTGTCGGCACAGGAAATTTGCCTTTCAGCCTCGGCGTGGCTATTTTGGCGCGCCGATTAAAACGCCGAGCCATTTTTTATGAAGTTTGACGATCAAAATTGGCAATGTTCAGCCACGGCTTGGCCGTGGCTTGCGGTTATTATTTCGAGCGAAATATCGGTTACACTTTTCCTCCTAGTATGTCATTCAGTAGGAATCTTTTTACGCGCCGGAGATACTGCCGAGTGCTCAACAGGATTCCTTCTGAATGACAACACTAGAGGTTTGAAATATAACCTATGTTGTGCTCCGCGTAATAATTGCGAGTAAATTACTAATGCCACGCCTAGTCGTGGCAGATCAAAACATGATTACCGAATTTGAAAATCAAAACTCATCACCGAGTTTTAATTTGGCAGAAACTCATCACACGTGGAGAATGTTTATGCCGTGGCTCACCCCCAAACGTTTCGTTCTAAGTTTGTTGAGCGTGCTCGTTCTTGCCGCGCTGCTTGCCGTGCTTATTGTGCCGGAGCGCATCGACCGCAAATTCAATCAACGGAGCAAAGCTGCGGCGCTCGCGGTTTCCGCGGAGGCCGAGCAACTCCATCGAAGCCTGTTCGTCGCCGATCTGCACGCCGATGCGCTGCTGTGGAAGCGCGATTTGCTCGAACGCCACGATTACGGCGCGATCGATTTGCCGCGTTTGCAAGCCGGGAACATGGCGTTGCAAGTTTTCAGTGTGGTCACCAAAGTGCCGCGCACGTTGAATTATGACCGCAACGAAGGCAGTTCTGATCTCGTGACTCCGCTCGCGCTGGTGCAGCTTTGGCCGGTTGCAACGTGGACGAGTTTGAAAGCGCGTGCGCTCTATCAAGCCGAGAAGCTGCACGCCTTTGCGCAACGTTCGCGCGGCCGGTTGGTTTTTATCAAAACGCAGAAAGAGCTCGCGGCGTTTGTCGAGCGCCGCAAGCAAGAGCCGCAACTCGTGGCCGCGGTGCTCGCGATGGAAGGCCTGCACCCGCTCGAAGGCGAGTTGAAAAATGTCGAGGAGTTTTTTGCCGCGGGCTATCGCATGCTCGCGCCCACGCATTTTTTTGACAATGAACTCGGCGGCTCCGCGCACGGCGTGAGCAAAGCGGGCTTGATGGAATTTGGCGCGAGTGTGATCAAACGCATGGAGGCTTTGGGAATCATTGTTGACGTCGCGCATGCCTCGCCGAAAATGATCGACGATATTTTGCGCCTCGCCACGCGGCCGCTTGTCGTTTCGCACACCGGCGTGAAAGGCACATGCGACGGCCCGCGCAATCTGAGTGACGAGCATTTGCGCGGCATCGCGGCGACGGGCGGCGTGGTGGGCATTGGCCTGTGGGAGGGCGCGGTATGCGCGGAGAATGTGCAAGCCACGGCGAGCGCGATACGCTATACGGCGAATCTGATTGGCGTCGATCACGTCGGCCTCGGCTCGGATTTCGACGGCGCGATTCGCGCGCCGATCGACGCCAGCGGCATGGCGCAAATCACGCAAGCGCTGCTGGCCGAGGGTTTTAGCGCGGAGGAGCTTTACAAGCTGATGGGTGGAAATATTTTGCGGGCGCTGTCGCAGACTTTGCCGCGCGAGTGAAAGCTCTTTTTATTTAATGACGCCAAAAACTTCATCGCCGGAGACGCAATCATGTTTTCGGCTCGAAATACCGCTTGAAATTGGAAGTCGGATTCTTTATTATCACGCCCGATGTTTTGCAAAAGCAGGCGATGATTTCCATAAATTTTCGAGGTTAGGAAAGGAAGACGGCGTTATCGTGAGCGCGGCTAAAGGCGGAGTTAAGAACACTTTTGATCAGAACAATTCCGAAGTGTACGAGGTCGTAATCGTCGGCGCCGGACCGATTGGATTGGCGTGCGGCATTGAGGCGCAGCGCCGTAACCTGTCCAATGTGATCTTGGAGAAAGGCTGCCTCACGGATGCGATTTTTCACTTTCCTCAGCACATGACGTTCTTTTCCACCCCCGAGTTGTTGGAAGTCGGCGACATTCCATTTGTGATTTCCTCCGGCAAGCCCACGCGGCAAGACGCGCTGACCTACTATCGCCGCGTGGCGATTCATGAGCAATTGCAGATTCGGCTTTTCGAGAACGTCACGCGCATCGAACGCGGCGCGGGCTGCTTCGAAATCACCAGCGCAAAGGCCCAATATCGCGCGCGCACCGTGGTGTTGGCCTTGGGTTTTTATGATCACCCGAATTTGCTCAACGTCCCCGGCGAAGACCTCCCCAAAGTTTCTCACTATTACAGCGAGCCGCATCCTTTTTATCGGCGCCGCGTCGCGATTGTCGGCGGCAAAAATTCCGCGGTCGAGGCGGCGCTCGAACTCTATCGCCACGGCGCGGAAGTCACGCTCATTCATCGCCACGCCGAGATTGGCCAGAGCGTGAAGTATTGGATTCTGCCCGACATTCTCAATCGCATCAAAGAAGGCAGCATTCGCGCGCTGCTGAACTCGCGCGTCACGCGCATCACACCCGAAGAAATTTTCGTGCAGAACGGAACCGGCGAAGCGCAAGCGCTGCCGAACGATTTCGTGTTCGCGCTCACGGGCTATCATCCTGATTATGATTTTCTGCGCAGCATGGGCATCGCGATTGATGAAGCAAGCGGCAGGCCCGAGCACAATCCCGCGACGTTCGAAACCAACGTGTCCGGACTTTATATCGCCGGCTGCCTTGCCGCGGGCAAAGATGCGAACAAGATTTTTATCGAGAACGGCAGATTGCACGCGAAGGATATTTTGGGGGATATTGCGGAACGATTGGCCTAGAGTAAACGCGCTGCAAAAAAAGATTTTTCCCGACGGATGAAAACTGCCAACTGCAAATAATGCAAACTCTGTTGGCAGTTCTTATCCGTTGGACTTTTTGTGTTTAGCTCCGGCTTAAGCCGTTTCATGAGAAGACGCGTTTATGTTTGTAATCAAGGCTGACGACAAACGCTCAAGTCGTGTTCGATGAGACTGAAGATTGACACAGAAGACGACCGCTTTACTTTCGTTTAGACGAAACCGCGATCGTCGAATCCGAAGAAGTGCAACCCGGCGTGATTTTAGATTACGATAAAAACGGACGCGTTGTAGGAATTGAGATGCTCAAATTGAGCGCGCGAGTCAAGCCCAAAACTCTAAAGACGCTGAAATTTGAAACGGTGTAGTCGAAGCCTCGTTGCGCTTGGAATGAAAATCTTCACTTTTATTGCATGGAATCGAGTCATTAGCTGCTAAAGGAGATTCTTCGATGAAACGCTACGCCTGGTATTTCGCGTTGGTCCTTTTCAGCGCGACAGCTTTCTCGGGATCCCCGGATTCCTCCGATTGGCCACAGTGGCAGGGGCCGGACCGCAACGCCGTTTCCAAAGAACGCGGCCTGCTTCAGGAATGGACAAAAGCCGGCCCTTCGCTCGCGTGGAAGATCAAGGGACTCGGCGGCGGCGATAGCGCTCCTGCCATAGCGTCCGGTAAGATTTTCGGCATGAGCAATCGCGGCGAAGACGAAGTCGTGTGGGCCATCTCAGAAAAGGATGGCAGCACACTTTGGGTGACGCGCCTTGGGCCTGCTTTTCGGCAAAGCAGTTCACAGGCGAATGAAGGGCCGGGAGGAACGCCGACAGTTGACGGCGAGCGGCTCTATGTCATCGGCTTGGGCGGCGAGGTTTCTTGCGTGCAGGTTCGCGACGGCAAGATTCTTTGGCAGCGCAGCTTCCAGCGCGATTTCGGCGGAGAAGTACCGGTTTGGAGTTTTCGCGAATCGCCGCTGGTTGATGGTGATAAAGTCATCTGCACGCCCGGCGGTGAAGACGCGACGCTCGTGGCGCTCGACAAGTTGACCGGCAAGACGATTTGGAAGAGCCAAGTTCCCGGCAGTCCCAAAGCAGCCTACGCGTCGGCGATTGCAATCAACTTCGAGGGGCAGCGCCAATACGTGCAACTCACGGCGAAGGCACTCGTCGGCGTGGCGGCGTCCGACGGCAAATTTCTTTGGCGCTATGATCGAGCCGCCAACACTTACGGCATTAACTGCTCCACACCGATCTATCACGAGGGCTATGTGTTCGCGGCCTCAGCTTATGATAACGGCGGAGGGTTGGTGAAGTTGAGCAAGGAGGCGAACGGCGGCGTCAAAGCCGAGGAAGTTTATTTCACCAACAGAATGCAAAACCACCACGGCGGCATGATCGTCTTCGACGGTTCTTTATATGGCGCGAATGGCGGCAATTCGGGCGGCTACCTCGCGTGTCTCGATTTCAAAACGGGCAACGTTCTGTGGGACGAGCGTCGCGGCGAGCGCCGTGCGCCGAAAGGCTCCGTGGCTCTGGCGGATGGCCGGCTCTACTATCGTGTCGAAGACGGCACCATGCTCTTGATCGAGCCAAGCGCGAAGGAATACCTTGAACGTGGCCGCTTCGAGCAGCCCGAGCGCAGCGGAAAGCCGGCTTGGGCGCATCAGGTTATTGCCAACGGTAAACTCTATTTGCGCGATCAAGACGTGCTGCTCTGTTACGAGGTGAAGGCGCGCGGTAAATAAGATGATCCGATTCTGCCCGCGAAACACAAGAATGACGCGAAAAAAGCATTTGTGTGTTTTGCTTATTCGCAGGCAAGGCTTTTAATCTGCCAATGTAGAACGAGAAGTTCATCGCAGTCTACGCGACAAAGGACGCAGAAATGCAAAAGCGGAAACTTGGAAACAGCAATCTCGAAGTCTCGGCTCTTGGGCTTGGCTGCATGGGAATGAGCTTTGGCTACGGTCCGCCCGCGGACAAGCAGGAGATGATCGCGCTTCTTCGGTCAGCCGTCGAACGCGGCGTTACGTTCTTTGATACCGCTGAAGCCTATGGCCCGTTCATCAACGAAGAACTCGAAGGATTTGATTCAAGCCGGCAAGGTTAAACACTTCGGTCTTTCTGAAGCGGGTGTGCAAAGATCACGGTGCAAGGGGCGCGTTACCCCGAACATCTTGAGCGATTGACCGGCCGTTGAGCCGGAGCGCGATGAATCTTCGAGTCATATCGAACCTTTATTGCCTCTGAGCGTGTATTGGTGAAAAGGCTGCTCGAACCTCGCTGTGAGCAAAGAGGCCAATAAATTTTTTATCGAAAATAGGCGATGGCACGCGAGGCTAGCAGGAGTGATAGTACGACGAAGGCAAGTAAACTTCCGCAAAAGGAGTGAGTATGCTTCTCAGAAAATTGCTGCGTTCAGGCGCGATCATGATTGGCTTCGCATTGATTGCCGGCGGAACGTGTACGCCGCCCACGCCGCAGCCTCGCCCTGGCAATGCGTTCGAAGGCTCCGCGCATTGGGCGCGTGATCTCGCGCAACCGCTCATTGCGAGTTTTGCCGCGGACGCGCAGTTGCACAGTGTCATCGGCGTGCAAGTTTTTCGTGACGGCCGTTTGCCTGCCAACACCGGCAGTTGGGGGCTTGTGGCGTGGAGTTCCTCTCAGCAAAAAGAATTTCAAGTGAACGTGCGCCATAACGGAACAACGACCACTACGACGCGCGCGCAAACGAATCCGCCGGGCGCGAATGATCAACCGATACCCGCAGGCTGGGTGAATAGCACGACGATCTTCAATGCCACCGCTTCGCATCGCGATCCGAGCGCAACGCTGGCGACGCTCGTGAGTTTCAACATCGCCACATACAGCGGCCCGCACTGGGGCATCAATTTCAACGCAGGCGCGGAGCCGAATCATTATGTGAACTTCGAGGGCACGTATCTCGGCACCACGCCGTGAGAGCCATTCGCAAGAAAATTTAGAAGCTTTATTCATCCTTGCGCAGTTCGCGGCCCGAATGGGCCGAAGCCAAACAAGAAAAGCTCTTCCGCCGAACCTTGCCGAACCTTGCCGAACCTTGCCGAACCTTGCCGAACCTTGCCGAAGTCACCGAGTGTCGCCGAATAAAAGCTTTTTTCGGCGAAGCTCGGTGTCTTCGGTGATTCTCGGCGAAAATTTTTTTTTCAATGAATTGAAGAACCCAACTGTCAAAGCTTTATCCGCCGGGCTTTTCCATCCGTTGAAACCTTCTTCTTTGGTAGCGGCTTGTCTGTCGTGAGAGACTAAAAATTAGATTTCAAAAATTCGGAGTGAGACTTGAAAGAATTTGATCTCGTCATCGTCGGCGGCGGACCGGGCGGATACGTCGGCGCGATTCGCGCCGCGCAGCTCGGCATGAAAGTCGCCGTGGTGGAAAAAGACAAGCTCGGCGGTTTGTGTTTGAACTGGGGCTGTATTCCCAGCAAAGCGCTGTTGCGCTCCGCGGAAGTTTAT
>CAYNDW010000169.1:4077-10357 GCA_964395375.1 uncultured Cytophagia bacterium | reverse complement strand
TCGGCGGCGGCGTGCTCGCCATGTTGGGTTCTGTTTTCTTCCCGGTGTTGAAGTACGTCATGCCGCCCGCGATTCCGCAGGCCGTGCAGAACGACGTGGTGGTCGGCAAAGTGGGCGAGCTGGCGCCGAACGCCGCGAAGATTTTCCGCTTCGGCAACAAGCCTGGCATTTTAGTCTGCACGCCCGAAGGCGAGTATCGCGCCTTCTCCGCGGTCTGCACCCACCTGCAATGCACCGTGCAATATCGCGAAGACTTCAAACACATTTGGTGCGCTTGCCACAACGCGCATTTCGATTTGGCCGGGCGTAACATCGCCGGGCCGCCGCCGCGGCCGCTGGAGGAGTATCGCGTGGAAGTTCGCGGAGAGGAAATCGTCGTCATCCGGCAAGCCTAGACGGCAACGAGCCAAAAAAGATAAGGAGCCAAAGAGCCAAACACCAAGTCGGCGCGAACGGATTCGTCAATTCAAAAGGGTTTGAATGCTATGAATGCTCCCTCTGAAAAATCCAGTTTTTGGAAAGACCGCTTTCCGCTCGACGCGGTCGCGTATTTTTTCAAAAAGAAAACCGTGCCCATGCACCGCCACACGATTTGGTATTATCTCGGCGGCATGACGCTGTTCTTCTTCCTCGTGCAAGTGGGCACCGGCATTTTGCTTTTGCTGTATTATCGCCCCACCGCGGAAGCCGCGTTTGAGAGCGTGCAATTCATTATGACCAAAGTGCAGTTCGGCTGGCTCATTCGCTCGATTCATAGTTGGTCCGCGAATTTGATGGTGGCCGCGGCCATGATTCACATGTTCAGCGTGTTCTTCATGAAGGCCTATCGCAAGCCGCGCGAGGTCACGTGGATTTCCGGCGTGCTGCTGTTCTTTCTCGCGCTCGGCTTCGGCTTCAGCGGCTATCTCTTGCCGTGGAACACGCTCGCTTATTTCGCCACCAAAGTCGGCACCGAGATCGCGTCGATCATTCCGTTTATCGGCCACGATATTTTAATCTTCCTGCGCGGCGGCGAAGAAGTGACGGGCGCAACGCTCACGCGCTTTTTTGGATTCCACGTTGCGGTGCTGCCGATGATTGCCACGGCGCTGTTGTTCATTCATTTGCTGCTCGTGCAAGTGCAGGGCATGAGTGTGCCGCCCGGCCAAAGCGAAGCTGCCGCGAAGCGAAAGCCTATGCCGTTCTTTCCTTTTTTTCTGCTGCGCGATCTTTTGGGCTGGCTCGTGGCGCTCGGTGTTTTAGCCGCGCTGGCTGCGATCTTTCCGTGGGAGCTGGGCGAGAAGGCCGATCCTTTTGCGTCCGCGCCGCCGGGCATTCGCCCCGAATGGTATTTCCTCTTCATGTTTCAAACTTTGAAATACATCCCCGCTAAAATTCTTTTTATCGACGGAGAAGTGCTCGGCATTCTCGCTTTCGGTTTGCTCGGCATGGCTTGGCTGTTCATGCCGTTTATTGACCGCCGCCCCGAAGCCTCGCGCACCTCGCGTTGGTTCACTGCTTTCGGTTGGGCCGCGATTGCATTCATCATCATTATGAGCTTGATCGCCTATGTCCTCCCGCAAACGTTTTGACGCACAGAGGGCGGAGGGCGAAGAGCAGAGGGCGAAGGGCTTAGTGCCTAGCGCGCCGTGCTTCGCTCTTTGCGCTTTGCTCTTTGCTCTCAGCCCTCAGCCTTCTGCCCTCGCCCAAACGCCGCAAGAGAGCAGTTGCATCACATGTCATAAACAACTCGACGCTGAATTGCTGGCGCCGGTGACGGCGATGGCGAATGACGTGCATGCGCACAACGGCTTTGGCTGCGAAAGTTGTCACGGCGGCAATCCGAGTCCCGCAGTTGCGGAAGATCCCGAAGCTGCGATGAGCCGCGCCGCGGGCTATATCGCCAAGCCGAGCCGCAAAAATATTCCGCAGCTTTGCGGCAAATGTCATAGCGATCCGGCTTTGATCAAGAAGTACAACCCGGCGGTGCCCACGGATCAACTCGCTTCTTATCGCACGAGCCATCATGGCAAGCGTTTGTTTGAAAAAGGCGACGACAAAGTCGCGGTGTGCAGCGATTGCCACGGCAATCACGGCATTCTTGCGGCGAATGATTCGCGCTCCTCGGTTTATGCTTTGAATGTGCCGGCCACGTGCGGGCGTTGTCATGGCAATGCGGAATACATGGCGAGTTATCCGATCGGCGCGCAGCAGTTCGCGGATTACGAAACGAGCGTGCATGGCCAAGCGCTCTTGCGCAAGCGCGATCTCGCCGCGCCCGCGTGCAATGATTGCCACGGCAATCACGGCGCGATTCCGCCGGACGTGGCTTCGATCTCGCACGTGTGCGGCCGCTGCCACATCAACAATGCCGAGTTGTTTGAAAAGAGCCCTCATGCGAAAGCTTATGCGGAGATGGGACTCGCGCAATGCGAAGCGTGTCACGGCAATCATAAAATCACCAAGCCGACGGATGAACGACTCAATCCCGCGAGCGCGGAATTTGTTTGCGGCACGTGCCACGAAGCGGAGAGCGAAGGCTGGAAGAATGGCGCGGAAATGTTCGCAATTCTCACGGATTTGAAGCACGGCATTCACCGCGCGGACAGTTTGGTGGCGCACGCCGAGCGCGCGGGCATGGAAGTGAGCGAAGCCAAGTTTGTCATCGCTTCGGCGGATGATGAGTTGATCAAAGCGCGCACGCAGATTCATAACTATCGCGCGGCGATTTTGCGCGAACGCTCGCAAACCGGCGCCACGCTCGCGGAGCAAGCTGTTGCACTCGGTCGTGCCGCGCTCGCCGAATTGCAATTCCGGCGCAAAGGCCTCGCCGTGTCGATGGTGATTATCTTCGCGGTGGCCGCGGCGTTGTATGTGAAGATTCGGAGGAAGGATGAGGAGTGGCGAGGGGAAAGCAGTTGAAGATTGAGGATCGAGAATGAAGGATCGTAATACTCGATTTTCTTATTGTCTGAACAACGCATCACAAAATCGCTATGCTAAATCTTCTGATCAATCTATTGCTTGGCCTGCCGGTGGGCCTCGCCTTTGGTTTCGCCTCGCAGCGCGGCAAGCTGTGAATGAACGCGGGCTTCCGCAATCTTCTGGGCAGAAGAGACACGACGCGTTTCAAAGCTTATGTGTTGGCGATTGCCGTGCAGATGTTGATTCTGCCGGTGCTGCAATTTTTCGGTCTCATCCAATTAAGCGCACCCGCGTTTTATCCTTTGGGCGCAACGCTCGGTGGATTTCTTTTCGGCCTGGCGATGAATTGGGGCGGAGGATGCGCAGCCGGCGTGTGGTATAAATTGGGCGCCGGCAATATCGGTGCGCTCATCGCGATCCTCGGATTGAGCCTCGGCTATGTTGCCACCGAAGCCGGCGCGCTGCAACCGCTGCGACTCTTCATTCAATCCGTCGGCGCGAGCGAAGCGATGACGTTGAGCTCGTTATTTCATCTGCCGCTGTGGGTGGCTGGCGTGCCGCTCGCTCTTCTTCTAATGTTCTTCTTGCTTAAAGATTCGCGCACTGTGACAGAGAGCGGTTGGAGTTGGACGAGAACCGGAGTCGTTGTCGGCGGCATCGGCATTATTGCGTGGCTGGCGTCATCGCTTGCCGGCCGCAACTTTGGAATGGCGGTTATGCCCGGCAACAAAGATATTTTCGAGCTTCTGTCGTTCGGCAAATGGCAAGCGTTGAGCTGGGATTTCTTTTTCGTGTTGGGCATTCCGCTCGGAGGTTTTCTCTCCGTGTTGCGCGCCGGAAAATTCACCTGGTCAACTTTGTCCGGCCCCGCCCTCTGGAAGCTGGCCGGCGGTGGTTTTGTTTTGGGCGCTTCGGCCTCTCTCGCCGGCGGCTGCACGGTAGGTCATGGCTTGACCGGCATTCCTTTGCTTTCGCTCGGCAGCATCGCGTTCACAATTTTTGCTATTCTTGGAGCATGGGCCGGTGTGATTCTGCAAAAGAAAAAATGAAATACGTTTGATTGGCTTATGGTTGATGAAAGGAGGCTTACTCACAATGAAAAAGTGGACTGCATTCGTGCTTCTGATTTCTATTTCATGTTTTTCTTTTTGGCAAGACGCTGTCGCTCAAGAAAAAGTCGAGATCGGCTTTTGGGCCCAGTTCTGGTATCAGTATGTGGAAAACGGCAAGAGCGGCAAAGGGCTGAACGACTTCATGGTCCGAAGAGCCTACTTCTCTGTAAAGGGTCAACCGACCAACAAGCTGAGCTTGTTCACTCACATTGCGGTCGATCGCTACGGCCAAGACGGTTTGGACAACCCCTCGCTGGGACTGGGCAGCGGTCTAGCGTTTCGGGACGCATGGGCTACCCTGCATTTGAGTGAGGCCCTTAAGATTCAAGCCGGCCGCATGTACGTTCCGCTCACACGCAATTACGGCACCACCTCCACCAAGGCGATGTTGACCACCGACTTGTCCTTCTTACAGGGCGGAGTGCGCGGCACCATTTTTTATGCTAGCAAAGTGGGACGAGACGACGGCGTGACGCTCTGGGGCAATCCGTTTGGTGGCCGCCTCCAATATCGCCTAATGGTTTCGGAGGGAATGGAGGACAACGGCAATCCTGAAGACCGCCTGCGCTTCGCCGGCCGGATGACCGTCAATGTGCTGGAGCCGGAAAAAGAGTGGTTCAACCAAGGCACTTATCTCGGCCAGAAAAAGATTTTGAGTTTGGGCTTCGGCTTGGATACTCAAAGCGATTTAACCTTGAACAACCAAGCGCGGCAGGATAATCTGACCTGGACCGCGGATGCGTTCTTTGATCATCCGCTGGCCGCGGGCGCCATTACGATGGAGTCGGCCTACATCCACATTCGGAACAATACTCAGGCGCACAATTTCGCGCAGCTCACTGCGGGCGGCGATGCCGAAATTTTCTACGTTCAGGCCGGCTATTATCTGCCGGCTCCAATCGGCGATGGCCGGCTGCAACCCTACATGCGCTATGAAACCGCGGCGGTCGAGCAAAAGAGCGACACCCGATTTTTCAGCGGCGGCCTCAATTGCTATCTCAAAGGCCATAACGAAAAGATAAGCGTGGATTATACGTTGGTTAATCACCAAAACAAAGATGACCAAACTATCGTCACCGTGCAGCTCGCCGTTGGATTATGATTTTTGCCGAGCTTGAAAGGAGAAATGAATCATGAAAATTCTTTTGCTCATTAATGACGCTCCTTATGGAACGGAAAAAGCTTACAACGCTCTGCGTTTGGCAATGACGCTGCAAAAAGAACAGCCCGAGGTAGAGGTGCTGATTTTTCTCATGGCCGATGCCGTCAGTTGCAGCCTCTCGAATCAAACCACGCCACAAGGCTACTACAACCTAGAGCGCATGCTCAAATCCGTCCTTTCCAAAGGTGGAAAAGTAAAAGCCTGCGGCAGTTGTATCGATGCGCGCGGCCTGCGCAATCTCCAACTCGTCGAAGGAGTTGAAATCAGCAACATGTCGGAATTAGCGCAATGGTCTGTTGCGGCGGATAAAGTGTTCACATTTTAGCGGTGAGCCTTATGAACCAACCGGAGAATTCTTCTTCTCAAATCGCCGAAGGGCATGAAGAAACTCTGCGCCGGATCGATGCTCGCATCGCGCGCATTGAAGCCTATTTGCAGCTCGGCCCATTGCCTAGCGCGCAAACGAATATGGCGCTTGCACAAAACGACGCAATCGAACCTACGGCGGAAGCAAAAGAAGCCGCGCTCGAATCGCAGATCGGCGAGTATTGGCTCGCGCGCGTGGGCCTCGTGGCTTTGATCATCGGCACGGCGTTTTTTATCGCATATCCCTTCACGTTTTTGCCGCCGTGGCTGCATCGCCTCCTCGGCTTTATCGCCGTGGCGGGACTGTTTACAGTCTCACGCATGTGGCGCGCGGCTTATCCTTATCTTTCGCGGATTCTATTTGGCGGCGGATTGGTGCTGCTCTATTATGCCGTGTTGCGGTTGCATTTTTTCAGCGAAGCTCCGGTCATTGCCAATAAAGCCGTTGCGCTCGCCGGCTTGCTCGCCGTGAATGCGCTGCTCTTTTTCTTAGCCCGTCGCCGCAAAAGTGAATTACTCACGGCGGTCGCCATCTTTCTCGGTTATACATCCGCGTTGGTCGGCGATCAAACGCACTTCACGCTCGCGCTCGCCGTGGTCGTGGCTGCGGTCGCCGTTTATTTCATGCTGCAATACCGGTTTGAAAACGCCGGTCTGCTTGCGCTCGTGCTCGCGTACGCCACGCATCTGTTGTGGCTGTTGGGCAATCCGGTTGCCGGCCATGCACTCGGGGCCG
>CAYNDW010000169.1:0-4067 GCA_964395375.1 uncultured Cytophagia bacterium | reverse complement strand
GTGGCCGAGCCGCAATCCAATCTTGTTTATCTCTTTCTCTACGCGATGATTTTCGCGGCGCCGAATCTCCGGCGTAAAGAAGCCGAACTGGCGGCGATCACAAAAGTTCTGTTGCCTTTGTTGAATGGGGCGGGTTTCTTTGGTATGGCTACACTCGTGGGGATGACTTTTTACGATAAACAATTGGCCGCGAGCAATTTTGCCGTGGCAGCGTTGTTTCTCGTCTGCGCCACGGCGGCGTGGGTGTTGCGCGGGAGTCGTTTCGCCGCTTCGTTCTATGCTTGTTTCGGTTATCTCGCGTTGAGCGTTGCGATTTTCGCGCGCTTCGATGCGCCGCAATATTTCATCTGGCTCGGCTGGCAAAGTCTGCTCGTGATCTCGACTGCGATTTGGTTTCGTTCGCAAATCGTCGTGGTCGCGAATACCGCGATTTATCTGCTCATCTTCTTGGCTTATTTGAAACTCGCGCCTGCCACCGCGGCGGTGAATATCAGCTATGCCATTGTCGCGTTGCTCAGCGCGCGTTTGTTGAATTGGAAAACCGAACGCCTCGCGCTCAAAACCGAATTGATGCGCAATGCCTATCTCGCTTCGGCGTTCATTATTGTGCCTTATGGTTTATATCACGCCGTGCCCGCGCCGTATGTGAGCCTCGGGTGGCTCAGCGCGGCCGTGTTTTATTTTTTGATGAGCTTGTTGTTGCATAACAAAAAGTATCGCTGGATGGCGATGCTCACGCTCTTTCTCACCATCATCTATGTTTTCTTCGTGGATTTGGCGCGGCTCGAAGCGGGGTTTCGCGTGCTTTCGTTTCTTGTGCTCGGCATTGCCTTGCTGGTGATTTCGTTGCTTTATACACGCTCGCGCAAGCAATTGTCTGAGAATGAAGTGAGTGTGAAGCACTAAATGTATTTTCACATAAAAACAACAGCAATATTTGAATGAGGAGATCGCCATGAACGAGACGACAAAGGGCGTAATGTACTGGGCTCCCAGAATTCTTTGTATTGCATTCGCCGCCTTCTTGTGCATTTTTGCCCTGGATGTGTTCAGCATGCCTGTTGGTTTCTGGCAGAAGGCGCTGGCGCTGATGATGCACCTGATCCCTACCGGGATGGTTCTCGTTGCTCTCGCCGTCGTCTGGCGGCACGAATGGATTGGGGCCGTGGTTTTTCCATTACTCGCCGTCCTTCATCTCGTGACGAAGTGGGGCCAGCTCGATTGGTCGGGGTACGTCATGATCGAGGGACCATTGCTTCTCGTCGGCATTCTCTTTTGGTTTAATTGGCGCCAACGGACAATGCTTAGCCCGAGATAAGACTTCTACTGCTGTTCGTCTAACCGGAAGGTTTTGATGACGAGCAAAAAACTTCTTGGAGAAGATACACTCATTGCTCCGAGTGATAACTAATTTACGCTTTTCGTCTTCATGTGTCATTCAGACGGAATCTTCTTGGGCGCTGGAGACATCGCCGAGGGCTAAAAGAATCCGTTTGGATGACAACGGGAGGGCGAAGGGTAAATTATTTTGTACCCATAAAAAAATGTTGAAGTAGCAGGTTCAGGACAGTGCCTTTTTATTTTGATGTTCTTTAATTTTTTATTTTCTTTTAAGCAAACGTGGTGACTCGCTACGATCAATAGCAATCTCAAATCTCATCGGAGGCAGGAAAGCATGGATTTTTCCAACCAGAGCGGTCGTAAGCTCCCTAGTTCATTTTATAATCTCATCAGCATGATCGGCGCTGGCATCGCCGCGATCAGCTTCGGCGCGATCTTGTTTCTCTTTTTCATTGATGCCTTCGCGGGAACTTCCACGCCCTATCTGGGCATCATCAATTACATCGTCTTCCCGGTTTTCTTGATCCTCGGTTTGCTGCTCGTGCCCATCGGCATGTGGCGCGAGCATCGGCGCCGCGCGAAATCCGACGCGCTGCCGAGCCTGCCGCGCGTGGATCTGAATATCCCGCATCATCGTCGCATGACCTTGATCACGGTGACCGTGCTCACGGTGTTTCTGCTCTTCTCCGGCGTCGGCAGTTATCATGCTTATGAGTTTACCGAATCGACCGAGTTCTGCGGCAAAACCTGCCACACCGTGATGGAGCCGGAGTATGTGGCGTATCAAAACTCGCCGCATGCGCGCGTGACCTGCGCGGGCTGCCATGTCGGATCGGGCGCGGGTTGGTATGTGCAATCCAAACTCGCGGGCGCGTATCAGGTTTATTCGGTGCTCTTCAAAAAATATTCGCAACCCATTCCCACGCCGATTGACAACCTGCGACCGGCGCGCGAAACCTGCGAGCAATGCCATTGGCCGCAAGCCTTTTTTGGCAACAAGCAAGATACGCGCGTGCATTTCATGAAAGACGAGGCCAACACGCGCTGGGCCTATAACCTCCTCATCAAAATCGGCGGCGGCAATCCGGAAGAAGGGCACACTTCGGGCATTCACTGGCACATGAACATCAGCAACAAGATTGAATATTTCGCCGCCGATGAAGCGCGCGAAAGCATTCCCTGGGTGCGTTCGACGAATGCCAAAGGCGAGGTGACGGTTTACTCCTCCGATCCTGAGTTGTTGACGAACACCGTGGACCCGCTCAAACTTCGCCGCATGGACTGCATCGATTGCCACAATCGGCCCGCGCATATCTTCTCCGCGCCCAACATTTCTTTGAACAAAATCATGAACAACGGTTTGATCGACATGGCACTGCCTTCGATCAAAGCCACGGCGGTGGAAGCGCTCACGCCCGAGTATGAGACGAAAGCCGCTGCGCTTGCGGCGATTGACTCGACGATTCATGCTTTTTATCAAAACGGCTATCCCGAAGTAGCGGCGGAGAAGCAAAAGCAAATCGCCGCGGCCGTCGCTTACGTGCAGGACATTTATAGCAAAAATAATTTTCCCTATATGAAATCGAACTGGCGCGCGTATCCGGATCACATTGGCCATTATCTCAGCCCGGGCTGCTATCGTTGCCATGACGGCAAACACCAAACCGCCGAGGGCAAAGTGCTTACGAACGATTGCAACACGTGCCATTTGATCATTGAGCAAGGCGATGGCGCCACCGTCAATGAATCCAGTTTGCAAGGCTTGGAATTCAAACATCCCATCGACATCGGCGAGGCGTGGAAAGAAACGAGTTGCCACGAATGCCACGGCGCGGCCGCGGGCGGATGAGGCGGAACACGGCATTGAAAGTTTAAAATGAAGAATTACCGCGGCGATGAGGTTGCAAGAAACGAGTCGCCGGCTCGTCTCTTGGCAGCGTGCATTTTTATTTTCAAATACGGTAATCGTTCTTTGCTCTGCACGGCAGAGGTTGTTCATGCGCAATCAAATGCGAACCACAGCCAAGCCGAGGTTGAACGTGCGCGCCTCGCAAGTTTGCAAAAATATTCCGCATGGTTTTCCTATGTTTGATAATAAACCGTTTCATTCTGAAAAGTTCACGTTATTATTCCAGCAGTTGAACCCACGGCCTCCGGCTGAAATTTAGGCGCGGGTGTTGCCTTGTTATCCCACAAAGATTTTAAACCGTTTGCTGAAAGTGAGGTGAGCCGACGGAAGAACACGATGTGATGATTCACCGGTTATGAAATGTGATGAACTCTTAGGAGGTGCTTTATGAAACGAATGTTATTGTGGTGCATGCTTGCGATGTTGGCCGTAGCCTTTTTCTCGACTCCGGCCTTTGCGCAAGCGCCGACTGCAGCCATCAAGATCGAAGGCTACAGCCCGCAAGAACTCACCAACTTGGGTTTGACCTCGCCGCGGTCAACAGGTTTATCCGTGGTTGGCACGGGCCAATTGGTGTATTTGAAAGGAAGCGCCAACACGGGCACGGTGACGGCCTATGCGTGGAGTCTCACTCCCCCCGCCGGCTCGACTGCAACTTTGGATAGCACGAACAAACTCCAAACGACCTTCAAGCCGGATATCGTCGGCAAATATTCGGTGCAGTTGACGGTCACCACCTCCGGCGGAACCAGTGCGCCGGTGACGGCGACCAACACCGCGGCGAAGTTTGTCGGCGTTGGTTTGATGGACGGCTTGC
>CAYNDW010000168.1:0-10406 GCA_964395375.1 uncultured Cytophagia bacterium | reverse complement strand
ATCGGCTGCAAACGTGTTTGGATTTGCACGCGCCGGGTTTCCGTGTCGAAGCTCAAATCGTGAATGTAAACGGAACGCGCGTTCGCATCGGCTTTGAAGATCGGCGTGAAATCCGCGCCGCGCCAAAGCTGCACGTTCTCATGTTCGTGGCCGCCGAGAATTAAATCGATCTCAGGCACGGCTTGCGCGAGTTGAATGTCTTCCTCGAGCGTGAGGTGCGTGAGCGCGATGAGAATATCAACTTGGCCGCGCAGCGCTGCGGCTTTTGCCTTCGCGGTCTCAAGCGGGTCGGCGAATTTCACATACTCCGGCGCATTCTTCGTGAGCGTCACTGCGAGGAGGCCGATGCGCGCTTGTTGCTGCGAAGCGTTGGTTACGGTGAAGATCACGTGTTCCGGCACATTGGGAAAAGATTTTTTGTTGCGATCAAACGCATTGCTCGAAAACCACGTGAAGCGTGATTCGGAGAGGCGTTGCAGGAACGGCTGCTCTTTGAGATCGAACTCGTGATTGCCGAAGGTGCAATAATTCAAGCCGAGCGCATTGAGCACGGCGATCATCTGCTTGCCGTCCAAACGCTCGCCGTCGATTTTCGCGGTGCCGAGCGCCGAGGGACTGACGAGATCGCCGGCGAGCAGAGTAAAGGTGTTTGGATTCTGCGCGAGCAATTGTTTGCGCACCGTGGCCACGCGCGCCATGCCGCCTTCCTTGCCTCCGCCTACCGCGGTGATTTCATACACATCGTTGATTTGCAAAAGCGTGAGTTTGACGAGGGTGTCGTGCGGCGTGTTCGTAGAAAAAGAAAGCAGAAGAGGCAAAACGAAAAGCAGAACGAGCATCGGCTTGAAACGTGCACGGGTTGAGATTTTCATGGTTTTCCTTTGGCGGCTGAAGTGGTTAAACACAGGTGAGGTGCGATAAAAGCAAACATGTTCACGCGGCGCGGCTCACGCTCAATTTCTTTCGCGGTGCGGGCTTCTTGTTCAGCGCACGCACTTCGCGCGCGGAGAGGCCGGTGAGCTCCTCGACCAGTGCGGGGGCCATTTTTTTCTTGAGCATGGATTTGGCGATCTCGCGGGCTTTTTCACCGGCGATTTCTTGATACGCGCGCGACTTTCTGATGTCTAAAAACATGGGATCAACCATTTTCTCGATCTCCTTTCTCGTTAATTGAGGAAATTTTCCCATGAGCAAAGTTACGAGCAACTCGACTATTTTCCTTTGTCCTCTCATACCACGGACTTGCTTCGGTAGCTTCCGCGTTAGCTTCTTCACCGTCGTCAATACCTGCTGCTCCGAATCGGAGATGATCTGCAAGAGGTTTAGCGGAAAGCGCTCGCGTTGAGCTGCGGGCAAGTCTTCCAAGTAAATGCACATCACTCTGCCGCTTTCGAATAGCTCGCGATAGTGTTGATGCACGCCGGGATCGAAGGCGCGTTTGGGAAAGATGACGACCGCGCGCCAATCATTCGAAATGTTATGTTGTGCGAGGTAGATATAAATCTCCGCGAAGAGGCGCGCATAAAATCGCGGCAGCTTTTGAAATTGCACTTCGACAAAATAAACGAGATCGCTTTTTGTTTTGGGCAGGAAGATGCCGTCAAAACGGAACGCAGTCTCTTTCACCTCGACCGAAGTGAAGCGATAGCTCTTGGCCTTGTGCCGGCTCACGCCGATGAGCGTGAAAAACGCCTCCGGAAACTCGCGAAAGAAGCGATGAAAGAACGAATCGGTTTTCACGCCGCCCTCCGTTGTGGTTGAGGTGTCTTGGACTTGGCGAAAATATAGCAGAATCATTTTAGAACACAAGGTTTCTTTCCGGCTAATGATGCATAGGCACGGCCCCGTGATGAATCGCGCGGCTAGGAGGTGGAAACGGATGAATCGCGCTGGCACGTGAGGGCGCTTTAGCGTCCTTCCACCTCCTTGCCTGATGCTTCAGCATCAAGCAATTCTCAGCTTGCCATTCCAAATGAATTTTCTCATATTGCCTGCGTTGCAAAAATTTGTCATTCATTTTGAGAACACAGGAAAGGCTCTCCCGCGTGTCGAACTCTCTACGCTTTTGCTGCGCTTTATTGTGTGCCCTCGCGCTAATTTTTTTATCGCTTCTTCCCACCGCTGCTTTTTCTTTTCCTCCCGCGAATAACTTGCCCGCGCCGGAAGCGTTCTTTGGCTTTCGGTTGGGGACCGACAAAAAACTCGCGGACTATCATCAAATCGTCGAATACTTCAAAGCGCTCGACGCCGCTTCCGAGCGCGTCACTCTGCAAAATCTCGGCAAGACGACGGAGGGCAATGACTTTATTGTCGCTCTCATCAGCGCGCCGGAGAATTTGCAGCGCTTGAGCGAATGGCAAAACCTGCAAGCGCGTTTGGCTGACCCGCGCAAGCTCGCCGAGCAGGAGAGGGAGGAAGCGTTCAAACGAGGCCGCAGTGTTGTGTTGATCAATTGCGCGATTCATTCCACCGAAGTGGGCGCAACGCAAATGGCGCCGGAGTTGGCCTATCATCTCGCCTCGGAAAACTCGCCGGAAGTCACAACCATTCTCGAAAATGTCATCACCTTGCTCGTGCCTTCGCATAATCCGGATGGCCAATTGCGCGTGGTGAATTGGTATCGCAAAAACGTCGATACGCCGTTTGAAGACGCGCCTTTGCCGGAGCTTTATCACAAATACACGGGCCACGACAACAATCGCGATTGGTTTATGTTTACGCAAAAGGAAACGCGGTTGACGGTGGAGAAGCTGTACAATGCCTGGCATCCGCACGTAACCATTGACATGCACCAAATGGGCAGCAACGGCGCGCGCTTGTTTGTGCCGCCGTATATCGACCCGATCGAGCCGAACGTCGATCCCCTCATTGTTGCGTTGCTCAACATGCTCGGCACGCACGTGCAAAGCGCGCTCACCGCCCAAGGCAAAGCCGGAGTCGTGAGCAATGCGATCTTCGATGCGTGGACGCCGGCGCGCGCGTATCAACACTATCACGGCGGCTTGCGTTTTCTTACCGAGGCCGCGAGCGCGAAGACGGCCTCGCCGATGAAGATCGCCGCGAAGGATTTGCGCGGGGGCATGGGCTATAACGCGCGCCAAGCTTCATGGAATTTTCCGCAGCCCTGGCTCGGCGGAGAATGGAAGCTGCGCGATATCGTCGATTATGATTTCGCTGCGGCGAGGTCGATCTTGCAGCATGCCGCGCTCAATCGCGAATTTTGGCTGCGCAGCTTGTTTGAAGTGCAACGCAGAGCTGTTGCGACTGCGAGCGCACCCGCAGCTTTCATCATTCCACAAGCGCAGCGCGACCCCCAAGGCTTGCTCGATCTTTTGCGCATTTTGCGGCTCGGTGCGGTGGAAGTTCATTTTGCCAAACAAGGTTTTGCTTTTAATGGCGGCACGGTGCAGCCCGGCGATTATGTGATTCGAACGGATCAACCCTATGGCCGCTTTGCCAAGGCTTTGTTGGAAAAGCAAAACTATCCGCTCATTCCCGGAGAGGACGGCAAGCCGCGCATTCCCTACGACGTCACGGCGCACACGCTGCCGCTGTTTCTCGGCGTGGAAGTATTTTCTGCCGAGAACTTGCCCAGGGCTGATTTAGAATTGCTGCGCGAGGCCGAGGTGATTTCAAACGGAGCGAGCCAACTGGGGAACAATTATTTCGCGCTCTCGCGCAGCAACAACGCTTCGTTTCGCGCCGTGAATTTGCTGTTGCGCAAAGGCGTGCCGGTGTTCAGCGCGGAACAAGAGTTTGTGGAGGAGAGTACAACTTGGCCGATTGGCACTTTTATCGTCGAAGCTTCGCAGCATCGCGCCGCCGTTGCAGAGTTGCTGCGCAACCCCGAGCGGCTGACGAGCGCGCACGATAATCCCAGTTTAGTCGAATGGCGCGCGCTCAAACGCAATCCGAGCGTGAAGCAAAAAGCTGTGCGGTCGCAGCGCGTGGGGCTTTATAAGAGCGAAATATCCAACATGGATGAAGGCTGGACGCGCTTTGTGTTGGAAGATTACGGCTTTGATTATCATTCCGTCACCAACGCTGCAGTGCGGGCGGAAAGCTTGCGAAAGTCTTACGACGTGATTATTTTCCCCGACCAAAATGCCGAAGCCTTGGAGCATGGTTTTGTTGAAAAAGAAATGGCCGCCGAATATGTCGGTGGCCTCGGCGAACTAGGCGTGCGCAATCTCCGGCACTTTGTGGAAGAGGGCGGAACGCTGCTCGCGTTGAATGAAGCGACGGCGTTTTTCATTAAAAAATTCTGGCTGCGCGTGGAGAATGTCGTCGCAGAGGTTGCGCGCGAGAAATTCAGTGCGCCGGGTTCGGTGTTGCGCGTGATTGCGCAAAACGCGCAACCGTTGGCGTATGGCGCGCAACGCGAGGAAGCGATTTTGTTTGTCGATAGCCCGGCGTTTCGCGCGCACGAGGGCAACGCGGTTTTGATTTATCCGCCCTCGGATATTTTGCTTTCCGGTTGGCTGACGGGAGAGAGCTTTTTGCCCGAGCGCGCAGCATTAGTTGAAATGCCGCTGGGCAAAGGCAGAATCATTCTCTATGGTTTCCGTCCGCAGTTTCGCGCGCAGTTCCGCGCGGCGTACAAGTTTTTGTTCAATGCGCTGTATGCGTTTTAAAGATCACCGCATTGCAAATTTTAAGTTGAAAATTTGCAATTGAAAATTTGAAATGCTTTTGGCCCGAAGAATTTTCGCATGCTCGAACAAACCACGCATCGTACTTATCTCGCCGCGATCAAGCCCTGGAAAATTCGCAATATGGTGGAGGGCTATCTCGCCGCATGGCAAATTTTCCACAAGCATCAGCGCACGAAAAGCTCGGAGCGTTATGCCTTTTCGTTTCAGACGTTGAACAAGATCAGCGACGTGCTCTATGAAGTGAAAGAAGATCATCACTTGCTGTTTCGCCGGCCCGAGCGCGCGCTGCAAAAGCACGAGCAACACAAGCTCGTGCCCTCGTATTCGGAAACGACTTTGATCGATCATGTCGGATTGCTGTTTCACAAGGCCATGGTCGCGAAAGAGCTGCGCTATATTTTGGAACGCTATGCGCACGATGAGCGCAATTGGGCGCTACACTTCAAGGAATTGCAGGACAATCTCGAGCGTATGGAAACGCTTTTCATGGAGGGTCTGGAATTGGTGGGCAGTTTGGTGCGACATGACGCCGAGAATGTTTTGCTCTTGGCCTATTTGATCGAGCATCGCCGCACGGTGGCGAAATGTTTCGGCATCCGGCCGAATGAAGTTGTGGCCAAGCTGGTGGCCAAGGAGATGCAAGCGCAGGCCCATTATTTGGTCGCGCGTTATTATCATGAAAGCGGCTGGTATGAGCGCGCGAAAGAAATTTTGCGCAAAGCGTTCGACAAAAATAAAAACGACGCCGCGGCGTTGAAGTTGTTCGAGCAGATTGAAGCCAAACTCCGCATGCAAAAGAGCCGCGCCTTGCATGCCGAGGAAGTCGGCGTTGCAGTGGAAGAAACCGCGGAAGAACATTAGCTCCGCGGGAAAATTTCGGCGGCAAACGAGTCTAAGGTAGGAGTGGAGGTGATCCGCGCGCGTGCGGATCAAGATGATGGGTTGCAACTCTGCGCGTTCTACATTGATTGCTCGCAGCGCAGCTATGGAGCGCATGCGTTCCGCGAGCAAACATCCTGACCTCTTAACAAGGAGTGAAGCAGTATGCCGTACCGCTATTCGAATGGCTGTGCCCTCGTCGCCAGTGTTTTAATTTTAACGGGATTCGAACTTGTCGCGCAAACAAAAACTTTGACGCGTAAATACGATCCCATTGTGTTCGAGGCCTATAAATCTTCGGCTGCCATGTATGGCCTGCCTATCGCCGAGCTAACGGCGTATCGTTATAATGCCGCGTTGAATCGGTTCGAAGTGATTCCGTTTCAGGTCGATGAAGTGGACTCCACGAATAAGTACTTCGCGGAAACCGATGGTTTGATCGACGCGAACGACGAAATTTGTTTCATGCCCGAAGACGCGGGCGATCACGCTGGCACGGACAAATGGTTGACTGACGCGGGCGCCAGCGGGAATGCGCGCACGGAAATTGAAATCGTCGATCCCATCGATCCCACCAAGAAAGCGTGGATTTATATCTTCCGTAAAGTTACCAATCCCCCCACGGCAAAATCATACATGAATTACGTGCCGGATCCGCTGAAAACCGGCGCGGACACGGTGAAGGGGTCTAGTTACATTGCCGCGCATAACGCCAAAAACGGTTTGCCGAATTTTGCGCGTATTCTGCAAGCGAACGGGACGTTTACGCCGGATTTGATTGATCATCTAAAGCTGCGCATCAATGGCACGGCCTTGGGCATTCTTGCTTACAAGGCGACGGAAGATCGCAATCTCAACAAAGCGCGCACGCGCGCCGGCAGCGGCAAAGTGCGCATCATTCGCGAGGCCACGGTCAACCTCGGCTTTCCGGAATTGGGCACGGACTCACTCACGTCCTTCACCTTTCCGTTTTTCTTTTTTCCCTATTCTAGTTTGGCCTCGTTCAAAAACGCGAAGATCGATCCAAAGGATGCCAGCACGTATGGCGCGAGCTTGATCAGGCAGTCGTTTGATTTCAGCCCCGCGGTTGTGGGCACGAACATGAAATATTATAACGCCTACAACACCGGCGGCGTCAACGTTGACGGTATTGCGGACGCGAATGTGAACACGAAGGTTGACACGTCGAAGATCAATTGGATGATCAATACCGGCAATCTCGGCACGTTGATCTCTTTGGTCTTGGTGCCTTCCATTGGCACGCAGCAGCGTTTGTATTACTATGACAACGCTGCCGGCGGGACAGGCGAAGGCACGAATCTCACCAGCGACACCGGCGATCTCAAATCCTACGGCGACTTCGGCGTTCGCATGGACGGCAGAAATATCAGCGGCCAGTTCAGTTTTGATTTCAATCTGTTCTATTTGAATACGCTGCCAGGGAGCGATCCCGTTGCGGTGGGCGCGGAGTTCAAAGCTTTGCAGGAAAATCCCGTGCTCGTTGCCGCAACGCAACAGAGCAACACCAGCGCGGTCAACTCGCCGGCGATTGATCCCAACAGCTTCGCGCTGTATGATGCTTATCCGAATCCGTTCGCGCCGGCGAAAGAAAAGATTCGTCTCGCATTTAACACCGGCGCGGCCAAAGGCGCGGCGCTGGTGTTGATTTATAATTTGGTTGGGCAAGAAGTCGCGCGTTTCACCAGCCGCGATGCCATTCGCGCGAACGGTCGTCAAGAGATTGCGTGGGACGGCGTTGATCGCCTCGGTCGTGCGTTGCCTGCGGGCGTTTATTTCTATCGCTTGCAAGTCGGCGCTCAAATCGCGGTGAAGAAACTCGTGCTCGTGCGCTAAAAGAAACTCGGAAGAAGTTCGTAGTAGCGCCTTCAGGCGCAAAGTGGTTTAAATTTTTGGCTCCTGAAGGAGCTGCTGCGAACACTCATAACCGGCGGCAGCGGTTCATCACGCTGCCGCTGCTTTTTTGAAAAGGGAAAACATGTTAAAGCTGGTATGGTGTGGAATGCTCATGCTTGGTCTCGCCGCATGCAACACGCAGCCGCAGCCGAGCGTGCAACAGGTTGCAACCAGCAGCACGAACGCTCTGAAAAAAATTTCTTATAAGAGCGCCGAAGAGCTGCAACGCCTGCGCGATTCCGGCGCGGAGATTATCGTGCAGCAGGCGGATTACGTCATCGTGCGCACGGACAGCGCAACCGTCTCCGCCTTTGCCGCGAACGCCACAACCGCGCAAGAGCAAGACTTGATTCAACGTCTCGCGCACGTGCAATTGCGCGACCCCAGCGATGTGCAGAGAATCGTGGATAGCGGCGTGGATTTGTGGGAAGTAAATGCCGACACCGCCATCGTGCGCGCGTTTGATATTCAGCTCGAACGTTTGCGCCAGGCAGGAATGTCGTTGCGGGTCGTTAAAACAGACGCTTCGAAAGAGGAGGGCAAACGATGAATGCTTTTAACTTTTTATTCTCGTCCAGCAAGAGTTTGCGAAGCGACGCCCCACTGGCCCCTCTCAAGGGCGGAATTACCAAGGTGCTCGTGGCGCTGTTTGCGTTCTTCCTTCTCTTCAACGGCAGTTGCGATGATGGCGGAGGCGGCAATCCGCCGCGCAACGCGGGACAATATCACACCTATGCCGAGATCGACAGCAGCTTGCACGCGCTGGCAGGAGCACACAGTCAAATCGCGCAAGTGAGTTCGATTGGCCGCTCCGTCGAAGGCCGGGAGTTGTGGGCGATAAAAATTAGCGACAATGCCGCGGCGCAAGAGAATGAAACCCGCGTCGTATTTCTCGGCGGCCATCATGCGCGCGAATGGATTGCAGTCGATGTGCCGTATTTAATCGCGGCGCATTTGCTCACGGAATATGGCTCGAATCCGCAAATTACCGCGCTCGTTGACAACGCCGAAATTTGGATCGTGCCCATGGTCAATCCCGACGGGCATCAATACTCCGTCACGTCACAAAGGCTGTGGCGCAAGAATCGTCGCAACAATGGCGACGGCACGTTCGGCGTGGATTTGAATCGCAACTATGGCTATGCTTGGGGCGGGCCGGGTTCTTCGGGCGATTCGTTTTCCGAAATCTATCGCGGCCCTTCGGCCTTTTCGGAGCCGGAAACACAAGCCGTGCGCAATTTTCTGCAAGCTCATCCGCCGCGCGCATTGATCACGTATCATAACTTCTCGCAGCTCATTCTTTATCCGTGGGGAAATACGAACGCTGCGCCGCCGCAAAGAGGACTGCTCGATAGTCTCGCCGTTGCCATGGCCAATCGCATTCGCGACGTGCATGGTGAAAATTATACGCCCGAACAAGCTTCGGATTTATACCTCGCGAGCGGCGATACGGGCGATTGGCTCTTGGCCACTTTCGGCGTGCCGGGTTTCACGATTGAGCTTCGCCCGCGCAGCAGCGTGCCGGGCTTTGAATTGCCTGAAAACCAAATTAGACCCACGTTCGAAGAGAATCTTCCCGCCGCGCTGTTCTTGTTGGAGTGGGCGATTGGGCACGGGAATGTGACGCTGTAAATCTGCGTTTGTAAAAAACAAAAGGGCTGCGTAGATTGATTTTATGGGATCACGATGACGGGTAAGCCGGTGTGGAATCTAGGCGGGCATAAGTCTGCGCAAAGATTCCAGAAGCAAATGCAGAAACGAGGTTGGACCTCGGAGCAGATTGATGAAGCATTATCAAACGGACGGCAGTTCTCTGTGCCAAACAAAATCAATCCTGGCAATGCGGCCACACGATATGTGCATCCTCAAACAGGTCGTTCAGTGGTTCTAGATAATGTGACAAAGGAGGTACTTCATGTCGGCGGAGATGGTTTCAAATACTAAAACGATATACGTGGAATTGCTGGATGAAGGCACGACCGTGATGCGCCCCACCCAAGGTGAAGCATTGGGAGGAGATGTTTATCGCCTGCTGCCCTCGGTCGATTATGATCCCGAAGATGAACACTGGGAATTTACTCCTGGCAGTATCGTGCGATGCCTCACGGAAGTCAAAGGCAATGAGGAAATTCTGGTTGCTCGTGAAGGGGTGAAGGAGCCTGTGCGATCCTCCCAGGGTTTTAATGATGCGCTATTTCGTTCAGTGCCGCCGGCAAATCTTGGCGCGAGAATTTCCTGATTGACAATATCTGCTTACGCAAAAAAAATCCGTGCTTGTATTTCTCTCTAGCGTTCTCTATTATGCCGGCGTTGCTTTAAAGTGAGGAGTTCGCGCTCCTCACTTTCCCACCTCAAAACAGATTTGGCCATGCGCGGGAGCACATCAACCAACGAGAAGCGGAAGTTCTTCCCTCATTTTCCGCGGATCACCTCTCCCTAAAAACAATATCAATGTTATGCGCTATCATGCAGCCCGCATGCACAAAAAGGCGGTGAGACGGGCCCGGCAAGAGCGGCATCGTTTCACACAACGCCGGCGTCGCATGGGAAAATATCCGCGCTTTGTGGCGCGCCATGCATCTCCGGTCTTTGCTCGTCGGCTTAAGCCCTCGGCTGCGCGCGCATTGGTATTGCCGTTTCAGCCTTCGCACGAACGGCTGCGAAGGGAGAAGACGATTCTGCCGTGGCTGCTCGTGCTAGCGCTTACATTTCCCACCGCGCTCAATCATTATTACATCACGCGGCCGCGCGCGCTAGCGCTGCGCGAAGAAGGCCACGGGTTTTTGCCGTTTCATGAAGTGCGGCCCTCCGCGCCGGTCGCGCTTCCCTATCCTGCGGAGGAAGGGGATTTAAACTTGCGGCAACTGGACGCCTCGCTGGCGCCGCGCGCGCGCTCTTCTGAACTGACCTCCGTGCCTGCGCATGAGCCGCTGCGCCTTGACACCATTCCTTTAGCTC
>CAYNDW010000167.1:0-10442 GCA_964395375.1 uncultured Cytophagia bacterium | reverse complement strand
ACGGCACTGGGGCGCGTACTTGATTACCGAATTTGATCGTCAAAGTTCATTAGGATCCCTGCGCCTGAAGGCGCTACTACAAACTTTTCCCTCACGGCTTCAACGCTTTCAGCACCTTCCCGAAAAACCTCTGCTTGAAATCTTCCTTCGTGGTCTCCACGCTCACACTGGTATCCAACGTGTGCAAATCAAACTCGCGGCGCAGTTCGTGATAGCTGCGGCGGATGTGTTCGAGTTGGCTCACTTCGAATTGCGGCTTGCGGGCGAAGATGACTTCAGGCGCGGCGTCCAAAAGAATGGCCACGTCCGGCTTGGGATAGCGGCGGCACAACCATGCGCGCAGGCGTTGATGCGAATGCAGCGGACGATTTTTGTAGCCGATCATCAAATCATAAATATATCTATCGGCGAGCACGATGCGACCGCGACGCAGTTTGGGCAAAGCAAGCGCGTAATAGCGAAACCACAATTCCACGGCGAGCAGGAGATAAAACATCGTGCCTTTGACAAAATGCACGAAGCGTCTCGGAACGTTCGCTTGCAAAGAAGAAGCGGCGCCGTTTTTTTCCTTTGGGCTATAAGGCTTGATGTTGAGCTTGCGCATGATGTCATGCAGCGGCAGCTTGTGCTGTCCCCAGGGGCCGAGATAAACGATGTCGGTGGCAACGGTCGCGCGGCGAAACTCATCGCGCAGCGCGTTGGTGATGGAGCTTTTGCCGCAGCCGTCCGGGCCGATGAACGCGACGACGGCGCCGCGCTTTGCGCCGAACCATTTCTCCATGAACTCGCGCACGCGAATTTGCACTTGGCGCACGGCGTTGCTCTTGGGATGCGAATGCAGTTGCTCTAAAAAACGGCGGCGATATTTTTCTACGCGGGTGAGGTCGCGCGCGAGCGTCGCAAACTCGGCGCGGGCCTCGGCAAAGAGTTCCGCGATGCCGTAGCGTTGCAAGTGTTCCGTGATGTAGCTTTCATCCATCTGCGCTGCGAACAACGCAAACAAGCGATCGCGATGTTTCGCTTGAATCTCAGCCTTGCCGAGCACGTTGTGCAGAAAGAGCGTGAGCAGCTCGTCTTCGAGGCTGATGTGAAAATAGCCGCCTTCTTGTTGCCGGCGGCGAAGCACGAGGCTCGCGTCCAGATATTCATAGCCGCGATAGATCAAGCGCTCGTGCAAATCGATGATGTGGGGACCGGAACCATTCCAGTGCAACAAAACTTTTTTGCCGGGATTCAAACGGCCGGACTTGAGCAGTTGGAAACCATGCTGCGCGGCGAGCGGCAAAAAATCCGCGAGACGCGCGCGGTCGATCAACAAATCCAAATCGCGAATGGCGGGAGCTTCGGGATGATCGCGCAACAGGACGTAGGGGAGCTCGCGTTCGGCAAGCGCGTTGAGCAATGCGGGAAACAAAGCGTTCTTCAAACCACGACTCCAACTCGAGGTGATAGAATTTCACGTTCAAACAGCGCGAGCATGTCGAACACTTGCCGCCGAAGAAATTTCGCGTCCGTGTTTTTCTGCGAGCCGAGATAGCCGCGCATACGAAAGAGCCAATAGAGCATGACGAGGCTGGGCCAGTCTTGTGTTTGATAACCGTGCAGCATTTCAGCCTGCCGAAACAAGTTGTGGTGCAAACCTTCTTTCGCTTGAATCAAACGCAGCGCGATGGCCGGCGGCGGCTCCTGAAAAGAGCGGGCGTCCATGCGCACAAAGAAATGCAGAACGTCCAACAAGGGCGGCGCGAAAAAGTCGGCGAGATCCCAATCGATCACGCCCGTGACTTGTTGCGTGCTCGGTTCGACGAGAATATTTTTAATCGAAAAATCGCCATGCACAATGCCGAGGCCGAGTTCGCGGCCGGCAAAAGTGTGGAACCAATATTCATGCAGGCGTTGCAGCCGCGCGCGCGCCGGCGCCTCCAAATTCAGCCACGCCTGCATGCGCGCGAGCAACTCGCCGAACACACTGTGGAATACTTGCTCGGTGACTTTCACGGTGCGCACCATGCGTTTTTGCACGGTAAACCAGAACGCGAATACTTTTTCGATCAAAGCCGCATCCGCCTGCTCGGGCGGCAATTGATCAATCGAGCGGCCGCTCAAAAAACTTTCGAGATAATAAGCCTGCGCTTCGAAATTGCCTTCGGCTAAGCTTTGCGGAAAGAAGCGCCGCTGTTCCTCCAACAAGCCTTCGGCTTGCGCCAAGCGCACGAGATGATTCGCATTCTCGCGCATGCGGGCCGCGGCGGTGTTAATCAGCGGCAGCTTCAGCAACGCCGCGCTGGACTGCGCGGTTTGATCCCGCCGCAATTCGATTTGCACTTTGCCGCCGGGCAACACGCGATATTGCCGGCCGAGGCCCCAAGGCTGAGTTTGATTGCGGTTCAAATGCGCGAGCAAACGTTCGAGAAAGGCCGGCCGCGTGGACGCGCTGAAACACAACATGGAATGCTCGGCATGCCCGCGCGCGGAAAGGCGCAGGTGCGTAAATGCGCGCTCCGATTCGCGCATGGCCGGCGTGGGCGCGATATACTTAGGCGCGGCAAAACTAGGCGCGAGCTGAAACTGGTGCTGCAAACGCGGCAAACGTCCGTGAATGATCTGCGGCAATTGCGCCGAACGCACCAACATGCTCGGCGCGCACAGCAGGCGCAAGTTCGTCGCTAAGTCACGCAACGTCGCGCGCGTGCGCCAGCGCGCTAGAAAATTCTTCCCGCGCCGCGCGATTTTCAAGGCGGGCACTTCGCGCACGGCCACCCACCATTCTTCTTGCCCGTCTTGCACGACGAGCAATCGCAAAATCAACTCATAGAGTAACGCGTCTTGCAAAGCCTGGTGGCTAGGCAACAAAACGATCAAACTGTACGGCGTTAAAATTTCTTCCGGCGAACGCAAAAACGCCAAGTTGGAAAACGCTTTTGCGCTGGCGACCTCGGCAAGCAAGGCCTGCTCTGCCGCGACCGGCCCGAGGACGTCGACATGCGTAAAATGCCGCGCGAGGCTGGTGGGCAAAGCGCTGTAGCCCGGCGCATAGACCAGCGCGGAAGATTTTGGCTCTAAACGCGCAAAGAACTTCCACGCAGAGGTCAACTCGTAGATTGTGTCCTTAAGCAAAAACGAGCGCAACGGCTCGGGCAAAGATTTATGCACGTGATCAAAGCGCGGCAGCGTTTGCATGCGCGAGCGGTCTCCGAGTTATTGCACCGATGCCAAGGCAGCGCGCAAGGCTTTTTCTTTTTCATGCCACAAGTCGTGGCGCTGTTGCCGTTGCGCTTGCATCGCGGCTTTGTATTGCGGCCAAGACGCTTGCAAGGCGCGCACGGCGTTGACAATGCTGCGCGGCGAATTGTCGACAAAGAGCGCGCCTTGGTCGAACGTTTCGCGCAACAACGGCCAGTTGGTCGTGATCACCGGCGTGCCCAATGCCATGGCTTCATAACCGCCGCGCTGCATCGTGTGATCACGCGTGGTGAGCACCATCACCGCATGGCTATCGCGCACCAAACCGGCATAAAGATCAAGCGGGAGAAAGTCGGTGAGCTTCACGTTTTCCGGCTGGTGCTGCACCAAACGCGGCGGCGCGTCTTTTACTTTGCCCGTGACATAAAAATCCACCTCGCGCAACTCTTCTGCGGCTTGCCAAATTTCATCGAGCGGCTCGTCGGGGTTGTAGCTGCAAATGACGGCGACCGTGAAGCGGCCATTCACGGGAAAGGCTTTGATCTGGTCGAAGCGCACGGGCAGATCGCCGATGACGATATGCGGCGCTTGCCACGCGGCGACTTGTTGCGCGAGATGCGCGTTGGTGACGATGTTGGTCAACGCGCGCCGATAAAACCACGCATTGAGAAAGAGCAGCGGCTTCCAGCGCGACATCGTGAACGCGGCCGTGTGCGTGTCCGTGAGGTAACGCGCGCGATAAAGCAGGCAGTAAAAATAGACCGGCACACAAATAAAAACCGGCGGCACCATCACGAGCACGACCTTAGGCCGCTCGCGTCTCAGCAGCTTCCACGTCATGAACATTTGCACGAGATACTTCAGCCCCACCGTGGCGGGCTTGCTGCCATACTTCAGTGCGTAGACCATCTTCGAGGCCCCGCCGAGCAAACGCGCGATGGTATCGCTGCGGCTACAATTTTCCGCCCATGAAATGAAGAGCAGTTTTTGTGAATCCACCTCGAACCCTTTGTGTTGAAAGATTTGTTTGCGCGTTTCACCCTGTGCGAATAAAAAATGCGATTCGCGCCGGAAATCGCATACGCAGCTCATGCTTGGGGTTATTATCACTTCAAGCACGAAGTAGGTTTCATTTCACGCCCATGTGCCATCATTCAGGAGGAATCTTTCTATATGCTCGACAGTATCTCCAGCGAGTAAAAAGATTCCTGCTGAATGACAGTAAAAAGAGAACACCTGCAACCTAATTCATGCTTAGGGAAGTCTGTGCAACTAAAGAGAGGTGGTCAGAACTTATGCTGCTCGTGTCAGCGTTACGGCTTCCGCGCTAATACATGGCCGTTGCTTGCGCTGGAATCGCGGTGCACAGCATTGAAGTGTGAAGTCTCGTACTCGCGATATTCTTGCGGCGCTAGCAGGCGCTCCAGCGCTTTCATGTTGTCATCTTTGCTGAAGCGGAGATACAACTTCTCGACGCGCTGGGCGCTTTTCTCATCGCCCTTGGCACGATAGGTCTTCATCATTTCGTGATAGACTTTCGGCGCTTCGGGGTCGATGCGCAACGCGCGTTTGAACGAACGAAGCGCGCGCTCATAATCGCCGAGCAGGTGATAGATTCGGCCGATTTCGACGCGAAATTCGCGATCGCGATTCGCCAATTCCGAAGCCCGCTTGACGAGGTTCAACGCCCGGCGATAATCGCCTTCGGCTTTGTGCGCCATGCCGAGATAATATTGCGCACGCGCCGATTCGTCGTCTTTTGCCGCCGCAGCCTCAAACAATGTTTTCGCTGCGCTCGTGTGGCCCGCGCGCAACAGCACGGCGCCGAGGTTGAGCCGGTGATAAAGGTCTTCGGGCGCGCAGCGCAGCGCTTGCCGAAATGCATACTCGGCCGCGGCCCATTCATTCCGTCGCATTGCGCCGATGCCATAGTTTTGCCAACGTTCGGCGAAACGCGCGCTATCGGTTATGCCCACGGTTGGCGCCGGAGTCGTGCGCGCGCCGATTTGAAGATGCGCTTCCGCGCGCGCCATTTCGACGATGGGCAAACGAACTTCTTCGCGCAATCCGAGGCTTGGTTTGACCGCCGGATCACGCAACCATTGCAAATGCTCCGGGCGATATTTGCGATAATTCAACTTCGCGGTGAGCTGCAGGCGTTCGCCGCAGTCCGCGGGAATGTTGATGCGATAGCGCACCAGTTCCGCGCTATTCGGCGGAAGCAGATTCACCCACCGCGCTGCCCGCGCTTCCCAACTGCGCTCATGCGAGGTGAGCGCGCCGGCGCTATCCACCATTGCCACGCCATAAAAATGCGCATTCGGATCGACGCTATCTCCTCGCGTTGCGCCATTTTCAAAAATCGTGTTGCCCTTGTCGTCGGCAATTTTCAATTCTAACCAAGCCTGCGCCATATCCGCAAGGCCGGCGGGAAACGCATGACCGAGGTTGCGCGAGCGCACGACAACCTCGAGGCGCACGGTTTGACCGCGTGCCAAGGTGAGGGCGAACTCGGGGTGGAGCAAGAGCAGCGTATCAAGTGTTTGCGTTTTAGCCGGAAGCGCAAGGTTCGTTTGCGCCGGCTCCAAGAGTGTCGCCAATTCCAAGTTGGTGTTGCTCGTATCCGCGGCCGCGGTATCGCTCTCCGCCGCGGTGGCAAGACTGATCGCGAAGAGATCGAGTGCGATGCGGTCTTCGCGCAGAAACGCGCTGGTGGCCTGCGCTTGCGCTTCGTCTTTATTCAAAATCGGAAGCAACGAGTTGGCGCCGAGGAAGCGATGATCGCGCACCGTCTCCTCGCCGTCATGCGTGGGCACGAGCGGCATGTGGCACGCAACACAATTCTTGCGTTTTTCGATGTAAGCAAAGTCGCGATCCGCTTGGCCGAAATTGCTGTCCTGCCAACTGTCGTAATCGTTCATGATTTGCAGCCAGCGCGCCTGGTTAATCGGCGCATCGGTATGCGCCTTGTGGCAAGAAGAGCAGAAGGCGCCGTTTTCATTGCGATGAAACGGTTGCCGAAACGTGTCGCGATGCGGCGCGGGATCAAGATGCACGAACCATGCGTAAATATTTTTCAGCGCCGGATTCTTGCTTGCGAGCAGGTCATACATTTTCGGTTTTTCGATGATGAAACCGCCCTGCCCTAACGTGCCGCGCACCTCGACAATCGCATGGCAAACCGTGCAGGAAATGCCCGCATGCGCGGAAGCGGCTTGCGCCTGTTGCGCCACGGGAAGTTGCGCGGCGCCATTCAACAACGCGGCGGGGGTATGACAGCCGGCGCACCACTTGATCGAAGTCACGCCGATTTTTTGCTCGGCATGGGTGAGCGCTTGCCGATACCAAAAATTCTTGAAATCCGAAGAGCGATGCGTCGAGCTTTGCCATTGTTGATAGATGTCGGGATGGCAATTCGCTTCGCCGCACGTTTCAGGCGTGAGCATAAAATCCGTAGCGAGGGTATCGCCGGTGGTCGTGGCAATGCTGGAAGGATAGAACGCGCCTTCTACGCCGCCCACGGCTTCTTCGGCCATGCTCTTGGGCCCGGCGTGCGGATTGTGAATGCGATCATCGTGGCGCACGAAGAGAAGTTCATAAACCAACACGAGAATCGGGATGCAGACGGCAATGGAAATAAAGACGAGCAGGTAGCGCCCGGCCGTGTTGATCGGATTGCTGATGCTGATTTGATGCCCGACCCGCCGAATCGAAACGAGGAAGAACACGACGCCCAAAAAACATAATCCGACATGCGCGTAAAGCAGCAACGAAGTTCTTTGCCGAACGCCCACCACGGTGAGATAAAGCCCGAGCGCCAGGCCGAGCACCAACAACCAATATCCCAGATGCCCGGCGTACAACCCTAGCTCTTTGCCGGTGCGCGCTTGGCGCTGCAGAAAACGCCAAGCGCAGAGCAAGAGCGGAACGAAGAGCAGCAGGCCCAAACCAACATGGAGAAAAACGTTGCCGAGGTAAAAAACGGAAGCCTCGGCAAAAGCCAGGAGATACCCGCTGTTGGGCAGCAACACCAACATGCCGATGACGAGCCACTTTTCCAGGCGAAATTGTTTTGAATCTTTCTCAGCCATCATATTAACTGGATTGCACGGCAACGCCAAATTCGCGCTGAAGGTTTTGGTTCATTTCCGGGCTCAGGCTCGCGCCCTCGGCCACACACAAACGGAGCGCAGACATCACGCGGCGTTTATCCGCCGGCGCTTCCAGAAGGCAATCAAACATGTCCGGCGCTCCCGGATATACGGTCACGTGTTCGCTCGACAATGCTTCGACGACGTCGGTCTCGTCGAAGTAAGGCAATAGAATAAATTTCGCGCCGCTCGCAATGACGGCGAGCAAGCCTTTGATCAAACCCTGCGGTTGTGAAAACGGCAGCACCGCTAAAATACAATCGGCGCCCGTCATCTGCGAAGCGCGCGCAAAATTCTCGGCTGCGGCCACCAACGCGCGGTGCGTGAGCGTCGTTCCGGCGAGCGCGCCGGCTTCATCTTTTTGCAAAAACATAACCGCGGTATGTTCATCGAAACGCCCGACCAGGCTGCTCAAAAAACCGATGCCCGGGTGATTGTTTTCGTCATTATTCGCGGCGACAATTTTTAACTTGGTTTCCGGCGGCGAGAGCGTGCCTTTGGCCGTGGCAATGTTATCCTCTTCAAACACGGCCAACGGAATTTTGTGCAACGGCCACTCGGCTTTATTTTGCTGCGCCAGCACCGAAGCCAACATCTCCCGATACGGCGGAATCGTGATGACGGCGTGGGCTTTGGCAACGAGCAACGCCGCCCGCAAGTCTTCGGGATTGTCATACAACGGCAACGGCACCGCGACCCCGCCCAGCGGCAACAAACCGAGCAAGCTGATCACGAACTCGTGCTGATTCGGGATATAGAGCGCGACGCGATGCCCAGGCTGAATGCCGAGTCCTTGAAAATAACGCGCGCACCACTCGACGTAAACCTGCAGCTCGAAGTAGGTCATCTGGCGATCGCCGTCCACGAGCACGATGCGCTCACTATGCTTGTGCGCGGCATTGTTGAAGAGTTGACTGATCATAACACGGCCCTATGCAAATCAGGTGTGATCCTGCCGAAAGCCATTTCTCATCCCATGGTATGTGGAGGTGATAAACTGCAAACGCAATGACAGGTGGTCTAGACAGCGCGACTTACAACAACGAAATACAAAAAGAATTTTACCTGCTCTGGGGGGAGTTTGCGGAGAAGCAGCGAGGATTTTGCCGTCGCAAAAATTCGGCAGTTCTTTCGAAGGGAAATAGTTTGGGTGTGTTACATTTCACAGGAGCACCCTCCTTCCCTGTCATTCAGAAGGAATCTTTTTAAGTCAAACCACAGTGCTTATGCCGAAAAAGATTCCTCCTGAATGACAGCGCTGAGGGAAAAAAACCGGTCCTGCGATTTGTGACACACTCAAATAATTTCGAGGCCGAAGCTACGCAGATGCTGTTATGCCGGCGGCCGGCGCGTTAATGCCTTAATTCGTAGTTATAACCGCCACCACCTCATTTCGCCACGCGACACAACAAATCAATCTCCTCGCGCAGGGTATCGCGCACGTTCCATTTGCGCGCGAGGGCGGTTTTATCCAACGCGGGCTTGCCGTTTTTAGAAAGAGAAATTTGCAGCAACGTTTCCGCGAACGAAGCAATGTTGCCGTCTTCATAAGTCAACACGCCCTCCGGGCGCGAGCCGTTCTCGCTTGCGACGACGGTCGCGCCGAGCATCAAGGCTTCGAGCACGCTCGAAGACACGCCATCCACCACGGGCGTGCGCACGTACGCCGCGCTCGCTTCCAACACCGCGAGAAAATCGCCGTGATCAAGATCGCCCGCAATGTATGAGCATTGCTCCAAACCGTGCTCCCGCAGCTTCTGCTGCAACACTTGCGACTCGCGGTCCGCGCCCATCCACACAATGCCTAACCGCGGCCAATGCGCTAACACGCGCTGCATCGCGGCGAACACGAAATCCAAATTGAAATCGTGGCGCACGTAGATATAGCTGCACAGCGCGGGATGATGATTGCGGATAAAATCTGCCAGCGTTCGCGGCAGCTCGGCTTGGTCTTCCAAATACTCCAAACAAAATGCGGGAATGGGAATGATCTTCTCCGGCTTGATGCCATAAGCGGCGATGAGCGCCTTCACTTCCTCATTGTTGCACACGATTTTTTTCGCGAGCAGAAAGATCAATCGAAAAGTGCTATCCAACCAAAATTTGTTTTGTTTGGGAAAAAAATCTTGCTTCACGCCGGCGTGAAACGTGAGCACCGCGCGCCGCCCGAAAAGCAAGCTCACGGTTTCAGCGATGAGCGCGAGTATCGGGCTTTTGGTGGATTTCCCGTTGAGGTGCATATGCACGAGATAGCCTTGCGCACAGTAGCGCACGACCTTCTTGCAATAGTCCCCCGCCCCTAGCACGGGCACGAACTCGCCGCTCGCCACCTTGCGGTTCTTGTTCGTGTTCATCACCACGCACGCATGGCCCGCGCGTTCGATATACTTCTTCAACATTTTTATGCGAATCGACCAGCCCGTGCCCGGCGGCGGATAAGGACCGATTTGGAGGATTTTTATTTTCTTATTCAAGCGAAGACTCAAAGACGTTCTCTCTCCCTCGAAAATGGAACTCCCACGAAAGTGAAAAGCAGTTTCGTGGGAGTGCAACTTGCGTGAGACTTTTTCATACTCGTTACGGGTGAGTTGGTACCTCGATTTTGCACTGGTGCAAAATTAAGACACTACGACACTTCACGCGAACACACGCGCGCGTCGCTGCGTTGTTCGGTTTTGAAAATTTCCGCATTGTTGAGATGCAGCCGGGTTCCGGCCACCATGGAAATCGTGGTGAAGCCCGACAGCAAATCGCGGCGCAAATATGCGATTCTGGCGTCGGTCGTCAACGCGCCCAACGTTTGCATTTCGCCGGAGAAGTTAAACACGATGAGATCATTCCCCTGCGCCGAGGCAAGGCGCACCACACACGGCTCGTCTTGGTCCGCGCCAAACGCGCCTTCGATTTCATGCTGCAACGCGGGCACCTTTTCGCGATAGGGTAAAAGCAACGTGCAAAAACGTTGCGGCAAATGCGCATGCGTGCGCAAACGCGCAACGGGCGCGGGCAGCTTCACGCCATAACCCGGCGCGCACCAGCCCAACTCGGGCTTTGATCCGCCTTTGAACATTTCCACTTCCACGTGATTGGGCGCAAGCTCGCGCAACA
>CAYNDW010000166.1:0-10446 GCA_964395375.1 uncultured Cytophagia bacterium | reverse complement strand
GGAGAATCATCCATCTGCACGGAGGTGGGACCTGGGCCGAAGGCGCATTAAACCATGGGGCCACCTTCTATTTTTCACTCCCACTCGCGAGGTCGCTCAAATGACTACCGTGAAACCCATCCTGCTTGCTGAAGATAACCCGCGTGACGCCGAGCTTGCACTGGCTGCGATGGAAGAGCATCACATCGCCGACAAGGTGGTCGTCTGCCACGACGGAGCCGAAGTCCTCGACTACCTCTATTGTCGCGGTGTCTTTGCATCCAGGCAGCAGGGGAATCCTGTCGTCGTATTTTTGGATCTGAAGATGCCAAAAGTCGATGGGCTTGAGGTCTTGAAAACCATTAAGAGCGACGCAAACCTGAAGCCGATTCCCGTTGTGATGCTCACATCGTCGCGGGAGGAGCGCGACTTGGCCCAAAGCTATGCGTTGGGCGCCAATGCCTACGTGGTGAAACCGGTGGAGTTTCATCAGTTCATCACGGCGGTGAAGGAACTTGGCGTGTTCTGGGGTGTGATCAATGAGCCGCCGCCCGAATGTTCTGACCCGATCGAGTAGTTCTCGTATAAAGGACCTGTGAAAACTCCGCTACGCCTACTCCACCTCGAAGACGATCCAGTTGATGGGGAACTCATTGTCACCACCTTGATCGAGGGAGGAGTTCCCTGCCAGTCGCAACGCGTCGACACACGTCAGGCATTTGTCACAGCCCTCAAGGAATGCCGGATGGACGTCATTCTGGCGGACTATTCAATCCCGGGCTTTGACGGCATGACGGCGCTTACCTTGGCGCGTCAACATTGCCCTGACGTGCCCTTTCTCTTCGTCTCGGCCACCATCGGAGAGGAGCTGGCGATCGACACCATGCTTCAAGGCGCCACGGACTATGTGCTCAAGCAACGGCTTGGGCGGTTGGTGCCATCGGTTCAACGCGCGCTGCGTGAGCTCGACGACCGCGCCGAGCGGAAACGGGTCGAAGAGGCACTTCGACAGAGCGAGAAACAGTTTCGGCAGTCTCAGAAGATGGAAGCGGTTGGCCGCTTAGCCGGAGGGATTGCGCATGACTTCAACAATCTCCTGACGGTCATCATGGGGTACAGTCAAGTTCTCTTGACGGAACTCGGCGCGCAACATCCTCTTCGTGGAAAAATCGAGGAAACATTGAAGGCCGGCGAGCGAGCCGCGACGCTGGTCCGACAACTGCTCACGTTCAGCAGAAAACAGTCGATGGACCCGAAAATTCTGTCGCTCAATACCGCCGTGACAAGTCTAGAAAGCTTGCTGTGCCGCCTCATCGGCGAGGACGTCAAGCTCGTGAGCAAACTCGATCCGGCGAACGGTCGGCTGCGCGCCGACCAAGCTCAACTTGAACAGGTTCTGGTCAATCTCGTGGTCAATGCCCGTGACGCGATGCCGAAGGGCGGGACGCTCACGATCGAAACGACTCAGGTCGAACTGATCCGCAGTCCGGTCTACTACCTCACCCCATTGCCTCCAGGTTCTTATGTCCGGTTGGCCGTGAGCGATACCGGCTGTGGCATGGATCGAAAGACTCAATCCCATATCTTTGAGCCCTTCTTTACCACGAAGGAGGAGGGGGTAGGCAGCGGTCTCGGCCTCTCCACAGTATTTGGGATTGTGACACAATGCGGTGGCGCGATTGATGTGACCAGTCGAGTTGGCCATGGCACGCGATTCGACCTCTATTTCCCGAGAGTCGAGTCCGATGTCGTTGCCGCCGTGCCAGTCCGGTTATCGGGGCAGCCGCAGAGAGGTACGGAAACGATTCTGTTGGTAGAAGATGAATCGAGTGTGCGGACGCTTGTGCGGGACGAACTGCGGAAGCTGGGCTATCGAGTCATAGAGGCCAAGAATGGAATCGAGGCCTGTCTATTGGCTACACAACAAGCGGGCTCGTTTCAGCTTCTCTTGACCGATATCGTGATGCCAGGTATGGCTGGACAGGAACTGGCGCAGCATCTCTCCGTGATCAATCCAGATCTACGAACGTTGTTCATCTCAGGATATATGGATGACCTCGGTATCATGGCCGGACAAGAGGAGGGCGCGACGAGTTTCTTGCAAAAGCCCTTCACTCCTGAAGTGCTGGCTGGCGCAGTCCGGAAGTTGCTCGATGCCAATCTGTCATCGGACAGAGTCGGCACTTCCCAATCGGCGCCTTCAAAAACCCTGCGTTGACCATGCGAGGCCCATATCGAATCCGGCCTCTTGACTCCTCGAACAACCTGAAGCTCCGAATCGGTTTTCCCTTCCTTCTACTCAAAGACGCTATGGTACAGAGCAACAGCGTTCTCCGGCCTCTCACGTATACCCCTATCGCCAGGTTTCTTTTGGGTATCATCCTCGTGATGTCCGGTGGACTTTCGACCGCGACGGCTCAGACTCTCACGGGAGATCAACTCGGCAATGGGTTGTCCATTTCGGTCTGGAGCCCCCACGCTCAGTGCCCAGGCGTCCCGCCGTTGGTTGCCGTGGAAATCGATCCTGATCGCTACCGGTTTACCGTGCATTACTACCGGCAAGAGGGTGTTCCAGAACCGCTCGATATTCGCCAATGGCAAGAACGAACAGGCCACGACTTGGTCTTCAATGCCGGACTCTTCCGTGAGAATTACGCGTATCTCGGTCTGCTTTATGGAAACGGCCGTTCGTTGGGAAGTAAGCGGCATGCGACGTGGCAGGGATTGTTTGCGGCAGAGCCGGCGGTGGATCGTTCACCACGAGCGAGAGTGTTGGACTTGACCTTCGACACCTTTGACGAAGAGCGCGTTCCCTATCGAGAAGTCGCACAATCGCTTATGCTCCTTGATAGGACTGGAAAGGTTCGTGTGCGGCAGACCGGGAAACGCGCATATCAGACTCTCGTTGCGGAACAGAGTAACGGGCATCTTCTCATCCTCAAGACCACGGAGGTCGTGTCACTCTATACCCTTGGAGAATGTCTGCGGGACGCCTTTCCCTCGCTCCGGCAGGTCATGGCCATGGACGGGGGATCTTCTTCCGACATTGCCGTGAGCCCTTCGCTTCGACAAGCCACGTCCAAGATGGCCGGTACACACGGTTGGATTCCCTTGTTAGAAGACAGCCTCGCAACCCACATCGGGCTTCCAGCCGTGATCGGGGTGAGTCCTCGTCCGGAACAAACGGGGGTCAAGGCTATAAGCAAATAGGGTGTCGAGAGAGGCGAATTAATTGCGCCCTGATTCAACCGGATAGCCTGCCGCAAGCCAGGCATTCATGCTGCCTGTGACATTATAGACATGACGATAGCCCAGGTCGGCCAGTGTTTCTGCGGCGATATTGCTGCGATGGCCGGACTGGCAATAGACCACGAGATGGTCTTCCAGCCGGGCTCCAATTTCACGATGCCGAGCGTGAATTTCCTTGAAGTCGATGTTCAGATCGGTTCCCGGAATGAATCCTCTCGCATGCTCTTCTGCCGATCGGACATCGACCAAGATGAAACCTTTCTGTGGCATCGAAGGCGCCTTGGTCAATCCGGCACGCAATTGCTGGACCGTAAGCAAATAGGAATGATGGGCTAATACACCGCCGATCGAGATCGCAGAGAGCAGCAACAGACCGACGATAGCGACAACGATACGCAGGGTCATGGTTGACCTCCTCCAATCGAGATTACTCTGACGGGTATCATAAAAGCCGCATGAAGATCTGGTCAACCCTCGCTGCCCTCTTCGCCCTCGCCTTAGTCGGCTGCGGCGAGGGAGCAAAACTTCTTCAGGAGAATGAAGAAGGCGGAGTGGTCGTGTACCCATTCCAGGGGGAGCAGGGCCCGATGCTCTCTTCGTTTCGCACAGATGCCCTTGCCCTGATGAAGGAGAAATGCGGTGGGTCCTATACCATCGTGCGCGAGGGGGAAACGAAGGGACGGGCTCGCACGGTTAGCCCGATAGAAGGTGCGCAGGAGCTCATACAGGAGAGTCGATGGGGCATCCAGTTTCAGTGTAGGTGATGCGGATCAGTCTCCGAATCCTGCCGGCCGGTTAGAAAGATCATTCAGCATCGTTGCCGATAACCGTAAACTGTGAAGCGTATTTGTGAAGGCACTGCAATCGTTCTGCGACGAGAGCCGAATGGCGCTTCGTAACGACAGACGAAGTGGGCAGTCCGAGCTAGGACTGAGTCGGGTGCGCACGGGTTAAGTCGTCGATTGTCAGGAGGCTGATCAGCGACACTCCTTCCCGTTCGACGCGCGCGCGCCCATCCTGTTCTTTGCGGTCGACGATCACGAGCGCCTGGCTCACGACAAGGCCCGCTTGTCGAGCTGTCGCGATCGCTTTGAGCAAGGATCCCCCGCTCGTCAATACATCGTCGACGATCAACGCATGATCGCCAGGCCTCGTGGCCCCTTCGATCAATTTTCCCAGTCCATGGTCCTTGGCTTGCTTTCGCACCACGAAGGTTCTCCACTCCCGGCGTGGAGTTGCTCCGTAGCCGTAGTCCGAGATGGTCGTTGCAATAGAGATTGCTCCGATCTCGAGCCCTCCAATGCAATCGATCGTCACGCCAGCCAATGCATCATGCGCGAGGCGTCCCACGAATCGGCGAGACTCAGGATACGCCATGAGCGAACGACAATCGACGTAGAAAGGACTGGTCTGACCAGAGGCCAATGTGAACCCTTTAGTCGGGTCCCACTTGAACGACTGTGTATCATGAAATGCGCGTGCGAGGCTGTCTCGTATGGTCATGATGGATTGTCCACAGGATCGGCGAAATGATGTATTCTTCGCTCTGGGGCTACTACGTAGAAAAACAGATATTTCATTGACCTTATTCTCCCTTTCACGCTACGGTCAAATGGGCCTATCAGTGCCAACTATTGCTTGATAAAACGCCACTAACAAGACCCATACATGGCTGGCGGGCATGTCGTGGCCGGTCGTCTTGGCGGTTCCGTTTTTTCGACGTCTGGAGGCGGCTGGCCCTCAATTGAGTCTGTCTTCGTACGGGGTTCCGACGAAGGGTTCGGATGGATCGCACAGCCGAAGAAGCCCCCCACGAGACTTATGAGCAAGATCCATTTCAACACACCTGCAACCTCACGGTGAAAATGTGAATACGTTTCACGATCAAGATATCTTGGCATAGCGTGATGACAAAGTGAAGCGACAACCAATGGTCCCATTGCCATATTCTGAACATCGACGAACTGGCTGGAGGTTGATTCTCTTCCTCAGTGTCTACCTGTTCAGTTTTTCGTCGCTCACCCTTGCCGACTCGACGGACTCCGTAGGTAGCTTGCTCGTGAAGGGGTTTTCCTTCACCGGCAACACGGTCATATCGCAAGGCGAACTCGAAGCGCTCACCCAGCCTTACATCGGCCGCTCGTTGGCGCTGTCCGATCTGGAAGAGGTCGCGGCGAGCGTCGCAACGCTGTATCATCAGAAAGGGTACACACTCGCAACCACCTATGTCCCGCAGCAACAGATCCGGTTCGGTGTGGTCGCTATCGCCATCCTTGAGGGCAGGGTTGGAGAGATTTCCGTCACCGGCAATCGACATTATTCGACTGAATTCATTCGTGGCAGCTTCGCGCAAGCGATGGAGGACAACGTCGTCAGGAACGTCGCGCTCGAACGCGCCCTGCTTCTGCTCAACGACTATCCCGATCTGAAAGTGTCCGCCCTGCTTGAGCCAGGCGCCTCGACCGGCTCGACGAATGTGCGTGTGAACGCCGAGGACAAATTACCGATTCACGCCACGCTGGACTTCAACAACTACGGGTCCAACGCAATATCGCGGTACCGATTCGGTGCAGGCATCGAAGTCGGCAATGTGTTGTTCAATGGCGCCACACTGAATCTTCATGGAATCATGGGCGATCATCCTGATCAGTTGCTCTTCCAAACCGGGGCCTATGCGGTTCCCATTGGAGTGCATGGAAGCAAGATGGTCCTTTCAGGGTCCAATGGACGGTTTGACGTCGGGGCTGAGCTGGCCGTATTGCAGATCCACGGCACGATCCAAACCTACGATATTTCGGTGACCCATCCTTTCATCAAGACGCGATTTCAGACGCTGGCGGCTGAAACGGGGTTCGCGTCGAAAGACAATCGGATTTTTACCTTGGGTAGTCTTACTGGTGACGACGAAATCCGCATGGCCAAGGTCGGTGTGAATTACGATCGACTCGATCTATCCGGACGAACCTACTTCTCCCTCTATGGTTTCCAGGGGCTTGGCGAGATGTTGGGTGGCATGAATGATAACTCGCCACAGGCTACAAGACGGGGGGCAGACAATCGTTTCACCAAAGCGACACTCAATGCCGGACGCATTCAGAGTCTTGGCCACGACGTGCTGCTGGTCGTTAGAGCCAACGGACAGGCCACGACGGGGCCGATCGTGGTCATTGAGCAAATGCTCTTGGGCGGACCGGATTCAGTGCGCGGCTATCAGCTTGGCGAGCGGTTTGTCGATGAAGGCTATACCGTTTCTGCCGAAACGCGCATCCCGTTCTTCCCGTCGGTATTTGGTCCGACGCAAGCGGCAGCCTTTATCGACTATGGCGCTGGGCGAATACGCAATCCCCAGCCTGGGGAACAGTCCTCAAGCAGCCTGACCGGCACCGGTGTCGGCATGCAGACGGAGTTGCCCTATTTTTCTACCAGGCTGCGATTCGATGTCGGTTTTCCCATCGGTCCCAAGCCGATCGGAGGCACCATTGCCGGAGACCATTCTCCGACCTTCTACGTGCAAGCCATCGCCCGGTTCTGAGCGATTCACGGATCATCCGTTCTGGCCACAGAGCAGCAATGATTGTTAAAATGCCTCATTGTAAACCGTTAAATTAACGGTGTTTTCTCGGTTTTCGTGAGAGTACCCCCTCCGAGGGGCCTCGTTTGTATAATGACTTTTCATCCGAGAACGGCGACCTTCTTCTATAGAAGGAAGCACGTGAAACGATGACCAATCGAACGTCTCAGCGGATTGCGGTCGGAAGCCGGTGGCGTGGATTTGCACGTTCGCAGCGAATGTTCTGTGCCTTCTTGGCCTCATTGCAGCTTCTTCTGCCGAGCGTGGTCGTGGCTCTCCCACCCGATGGCATCGTGGTTGACGGCCATGCCGAGATCCAACAAATCAGTCCAACCCAACTGACTATCCGGCAGACCACTGACAGGGTTTTTATCAATTGGCCGAGCTTTTCCACTGGCGTGGGTGAAACAGTCCGGTTCGAGCAGCCCTCTAGCCATTCGATTGCGGTGAACCGCGTGACCGGGATCGATCCGTCGGTCCTCCTGGGAAATCTGGAGGCCAATGGCCGCATTTTCCTCTTAAATCCGAACGGCATCCTGTTCGGAGCCGGCGCGCAGATCAACGTCGGTGGGCTGCTCGCCACCACGTTGCAAATTCGTGACGAAGACTTCATGGCTGGTCGGTTCACCTTTGCGCAAGATTCACTCAAGGGACTCAAGTCCGTGGTGAATCAAGGCACGATCCATGTGTCGGACCACGGCTTCGTGGTGCTCGCGGCTCCGGGAGTGTCGAACGAGGGAATGATTGTCGCGAACCTGGGCACAGTCGTATTGGGGTCTGGCCAGGCGCTTACGGTCGATCTCATGGGCGACGGCCTCATCAATTATGCCTTGAGCAGGAAGGTGCTCGATCATGTGACGGATGTCGACGGCAAGCCCCTCAGCTCAGCGGTCAGCAATACAGGCACGATCCAAGCCGATGGCGGACACGTCATTCTACAGGCTAAGGCATCGGGGGATATCTTCTCGTCGGTCGTGGATCAAAGCGGAGTCATCAGAGCCCGCAGTCTCGAGAATCATGGAGGAGTCGTTCAGCTTCTCGGAGGAGATGAGACACTTGTCGTAGCCACGGCGGCCGGCGCCATGCGCCCGGCCGGTGACGTAAGTGGCGCCGTCGTCAATACCGGTACGATCGATGTGGCAGCTGGAGAGCCGAATGCAGCGCGGGGGTCCGTGACGATGGTAGGGGCGCGAGTCGGACAGTTCGGTTCAATCATGGCCACAGGAGCGGAAGGTGCGAACGGCGGAGAGGTGGTTATCGCTTCGACGACACGCACGTTACTGGCAAGCGGCAGCACCATCGACTTCAGCGGCAGCGGCCATTCGTCCGGAGGCCGACTGCGTGTCTGGTCGGATCAAGATACATTTTTTGATGCTGGAGCGGCCATCCTTGCCCGAGGCGGCGAATTGGGGGGCAATGGTGGTTTCGTCGAACTTTCCGGCAAGGAAAACTTGGGCTACGCGGGGAGCGTCAACGCGCTGGCGCCGTTCGGCTCAGCGGGCACTCAGCTCTTAGACCCCCGCAACATTACCATCGCCGCGGCCGGAGCTGCCTATAACCCCGGCGTCAATAATCTCTTCGGGAACACACCAGCCGTTGACGTGACGATTTCCGCCGGCAGTATCAATGCTGCGGCAGCCAACGTTGTCCTCCAGGCCAATAACGACATCATGGTCGGCAGCGCCATCAACATGGCAAACGCCGGAGTCGGCATTGCGATGCAAGCCGGGCGTGACATCAACGTCAATGCAGCCATCACAACCAACAACGGGAATATCTCGCTGACCGCGAATGACTCCTCAGCCATCGCGGCAAACCGCCTGGCCGGAACCGGCGACATCGTGTTCGGAGTGGCAGGTGCCAATCTGAGTGCCGGAACCGGGAACATCGATCTCACGATTGGATCTTCGGCTGCTGCACCGTTCAATCCGGGAAGCATCACCACAGTTCGTAATCTGACCACCACCACCGGAAATATCACCCTGAACTCGCGCAACACCGTGTCCCTTTCCGGCGCAGTAAACGCCGGCTCCGGAACCGTGAGCATCAATGCCAACAGCGACGGCGCAGGGGCTCAGGGCTTCACCATGAACGCCGGGAGTTGGATCGCCACAACGAACATAGGCGTCAATGCGGTCTCCATCAATGTGAACGGCGCCACAGGGGGAACGGGGGCTGTGTCCCTGCGTAACATCACGACGGGCGCCGGTGGCACCCTCGCGATCGCAACCAACGTCGGCGGAAACCTGACTGGTGGTGCGATCTCACAAGTCGCGGGCACGACGCTCAACGTCGGCACCGCAGCTTTGTCGATCGGCAGTGCAACGGGGGACATCACCTTGAGCCAGGCGACCAACAATTTTGGAACGGTGTCGGTAAGCCGTGCGAGAAACGTGACCCTGCGCGACGCCAATGCGCTGGCGCTCGGACCGTCCACCATTTCTGGGAATATGGCCGTCACGGCTGGCGACAGCGTGACGCAGACCGGTGCCTTATCGAGCACGGGCGGCGCTGCTACTTTGACCGTCACGACGCTGAACAACGCCGGCGCGCCGATCACGCTGACAAATCCAAACAACAACTTCGCGAACATCAACTTGAGCGCCCGCAACGCGGCCAACACGGCAAACACAGCGGGAGCCTTCGCCTATCGCGATCTCAACGGCGTCAACGCCGCGCAGATCCGGACGACCAGCACGGTCGACCTGACCGCTGGAGGCGCGATCACAGACTCGGGTACGTTGGTTGGTTCGACTCTCACCGCTGGGACGCTCAATAATGCGGGGGCTGCCATCACGCTGGATACGGCTACCAATAACTTCACCACGATCAACCTCCAATCCCGCAATGCGGCAGACACGGCAGATGCCAACGGCGCGATCGCGTATCGCGATACCGACGGGTTCGACGTTGCGGCTGCACGCACGCTCAATACGGTAACCTTGACGGGGGGGGGAGCGATCACCGATTCCGGCACGCTCACCGGTTCCACTCTGACGGCAACAACCCTCAATAACGCAGGCGCGGCGATCACTCTGGATACACTGACCAACAACTTCACGAATGTCAGTTTGAATGCCCGCAACGCGGCCAATACGGCGAACACCCCTGGCGCAATCACCTATGCAGACGCGAATGGGTTGAATCTCAACCTGGCCCGAACGGCCGGAACGTTACGACTCACAACCGGCGGAGCCCTCACCCAAACCGGCACGATCACTGCCACAGGGGTGCGGATCGACAGCACCGGCCCGGTCACGCTCAATAACGCAGGCAATGCCATCACGACGTTCGCTGCCAACGTCACGGGAGCAGGGAATTCCTTGAGCTTCAATGAATCCAACGGCCTCACGATCGGAAGCGTGCTCGGTCTGAACGGCGTGACGACGAGCAACGGGGCTCTCACGGTCACGTCTGCGACCGGTGGATTGACAGTTGCCAGCAATGTGAACGCCGGCACGGGGTCTGTGACTCTCAATGCCAATGGTGCCAACCAGACGCTGACGACGAACGCCGGCACAACCGTGAACGGCTCGGGCGGCGTGGCTCTGGTGGGTGACAACATGACCCTGAACGGCACAGTCACGGCTGCCGGACAGACGGTGACGTTGCGTCAATTCTCCAATGGAAGACTGATCAATCTAGGG